>CANFGA010000285.1 GCA_947446335.1 Oxalobacteraceae bacterium
GCGTCGGACAGGCTGGCGATGTCGACGCCGTCGATCAGGATCGCGCCGGATGTGGGTTCGATCAGGCGGTTCAACATCCGCACCATGGTTGATTTGCCGGAGCCGGACAAGCCCATGATGACGAAGATTTCGCCCGCTTCGATGGTAAAAGTGGCATCGAAGACGCCGATCGAATTATTGGAGCGGGCCAGGATGTCTTGCTTGCTCAAGCCTTGGCGCACCAGTTCGAGCGCCGCTTGCGGGTGCTCGCCAAATATCTTGAACACATTGTTGATGGAGATTTGCTTGGCCAAGGGGATGGACCTCCGTATAGTTGATTCGTTGATTCGTTGATTCGTTGAGCGCAGGGCAGGTCTGGGCAGAGCCATGCCATGCCCGGCTGCGATGACGGCGCAGGAGCGAAGTATATTGCCATGTGGATACTGTTGACTGCACGATTGGCAGCCGTGCCGATTGCGGCATGTTCAACAGAAGTCGGGACCCAGGACTGCTGGAGCACCGCCTTGCGGCACGTTGATTGACGGTCCATTCGGGACGCGTTCGGCCGACATATGGTCTGGCATCAAGACCGGCCGTTGCTTCAAAAGGACGCCATTCGAGCGGCGCAGGATGAAAATTGTTACTTTAATGTAACATTAAACCGGTTTTTTGTCAATGAAGGGGAATGCTGGCGCGAGCGGGGATCTCGCTATCGGGGGCCATCGGGGGCTATCAGGAGGCTACCAAGGGCTATCAGGGGACAGGCTCGAACAAACGGCGTTTGCTCGAACCTGTCCTCGTCGGCCAGCGGTGCAAGAATGACGCTTTCGGCCCGGGTTGACGGTACCAGGTTCGATCGGAGGTTGCTGTCGCGTGAATTGGCGACGCCATCGCGCCCCGCTCGAACCTGGCACTTGCTGCCGCCAGCCTCAGTGCGCCATCAGAACCGGGACGGTCATCGTTTTCAGCACCGTCATCGTGACGCCGCCCAGCAAGACTTCGCGCAAGCGGGTGTGGCCGTAGCCACCCATGACGATCAGATCGTTGTTGTTGTCGGCCGCCAGCGACAGCAGCGCATTGCCGATGTCGATGTCGGTGCGCTGTTCCTGGACGTCGACCTTGACACCGTGGCGGGCCAGGTAGAGTGCGATGTCGGCGCCCGGTTGTTCGCCGTGTTCGGCCGATCCGGATACCGCATTGAAGAGTGCCACGCTGACGTTGGCGGCGCGCGCCAGCAGCGGGATCGCCTGCGTGACGGCGCGCGTGGCTTCGGTGCTGCCATCCCAGGCGATCACGATGTTGCTGCCAACTTGCTTGAACTGGCCGGCATAGGGCACGATCAGCACCGGCCGCGCGCAATTGAGCATCACGTATTCGGGCAAGTCGGAGATCACGTTGGGCGACAATTCATCCGGGTCGGTCTGGCCGACGACGACCAGATCGCAGTAGCGCGCCTGCAGTGCGAGACCGCCTTCGGGCTCATCGTCGACCAGGCGTTTTTCAAACGATGGCACGCCCATCCTGGTCACGATCGCTTCGAATTCATCGAGCGCATCCCTGGCGCGCTGGTTCAGCATGGCGACATGTTCGGCCACGATCGGACCGATGCTGCCCACGGTGCTGTCCTGGTAGACGAAGCGCGAGATGCCGCTCATTGCTGCGCCTATCAGGTGCGCGCCGTCGGCCAAGGCGATCTCGGCGGCGATTCTGATTCTGGTTGCGGCATGGCGGGAATGGTCGGCATGCACGAGGATGGTTTTGTAAGGCATGACATCTCCATTTGTTGATCGATAAGCAAGCGCATGCATCGAAGCGTATGCCTTATCCTGCCGTTAGTCCAGAATTGCTTGTGCCTAGGTCCAGGTATGGCGATACATCAGCGCCGCCACGCTGCCATACAGGCGCGGTCCCAGCAAGGTCGGTTGTGCGAATTTGCGGTGCAATTCGGGGCGCGCCAGCGTGCGCAGCGCAATGCTGATGCAGATACCCTTGCTGTGCAGCAAGCGCGCGGCATGGTAAGTGCCGTGGCAGGATTGGACCACCAGCGCGTGTTCGATGATGCTGGCGCTGATATTGTCGAAGCGCGCGCTGTTTTCGGCGCTGATGTCTGGTTCGATGTTTTTTTTCAACATGATTCCCCTCTTGTCTGGAACTGAAGATACCAGTGTGGCGCTGGTGAAACTTGACGCTGGTCAATATTTCTTGCAGGCTAGGCAATTGGCGATTGGACGGCGTGCCGCGAGGGGACCGGCCCGAACCAACGCGACTCTGCCAGGGGGGACTAGTCAGAAGGTATCAGGTTCGGGTGCCCCGAGCCTGATGCCTTGTATATGGCTTTAAGCCCGGCCCTGCTATCATGGCCATCCCTGTAAACCGGTCGAGCAATTTCCATGAACGCTTTCATGCACGCCAATTTTGGTATCACCGACTTCTGGACTTTCCTGATCGGCACGATCTTCATCGTGATGCTGCCGGGTCCCAATTCGCTGTATGTACTGAGCGTTGCGGCGCAACGCGGGGTGCGGGCGGGGTATCGCGGGGCCTGTGGCGTCTTTTTGGGCGATCTGATCTTGATGCTGTTGTCGGCCGGCGGCGTGGCGACGCTGCTCAAGAGCAGTCCGACACTGTTTTATTTCGTCAAGTACATTGGTGCCGCGTATCTTTGCTGGATCGGCTTGCAGATGCTGCTCGCCTGCTGGCGCACGCTGCGCGCGCGCGCTCAAGCAACGGCGCCAGCGCCTGCGCTGGTGCCGCAACATTCGCCCTTCGGCAAGGCGCTCGCGATCAGCCTGATGAATCCGAAGGCGATCTTGTTCTTCATCTCGTTCTTCATCCAGTTCGTCGATCCGCAGTTCGGCGCGCCCTGGCTGGCCTTTGCGCTGCTGGGAATGGTGTGCGAATTGACCAGTTTCATTTATTTGACCGCCGTGATCCTGCTCGGCGTGCGCATGGCGGAATCATTTCGCCGGCGCCGCCGTCTGTCGGCCGGCATGTCCGGTGGCGTGGGCGCGGTGTTCATCGGCTTCGGTGCCAAGCTGGCGACAGCCACGCTATAGAGTGCCGTGCAGAGGCCAGAGGCGCCGTCAAGGCCGCAAGAATACCATTCAATCAATAGAAGAAAGCAAGTCATGTCCATGCAAAGAATCATGTTGCGCGCCAAACTGCATCGCGTCACCGTCACCCAGTGCGACCTCAATTACGAGGGTTCCTGCGGCATCGACCAGGATTTATTGGAGGCGGCGGACATCTGGGTCAATGAAAAGATCGAGTTGTATAATGTAAACAACGGCGAGCGCTTTTCGACCTATGCCATTCCAGGTCTGCGCGGCACGGGCGAAATTTCGCTCAATGGCGCCGCGGCGCGGCGCGCTCATCTGGGCGACTTGCTGATCATTTGCACCTATGCACCTATGCGCCGATGACCGAGACCCAGATCGCCAGCTACACGCCGAAAATCGTGTTCGTCGACGCTGCCAACAAGATCACCGGCTTGAAGAGCTAGGGTGAGAACAGACAAAGGATCACGACCTTGATGAACCCTGTGAAGCTGTCGGCGCTGACGCTGATGGCTGCCATGCTGACGGCTTGCGCCACCGTGCCACCAGAGGCGCCCACGCCCGTCGAACTCGATGTGGAGGTGCCCGATGCCGCCGTACTTTCGGTCACGCCAGCGGCGGCGCCGGCGCGCGCTTCAGCTTCCCAGATCCGCGAATTGCAATCCTGGGTTGGGCAGCAAAAGCGCCTGTATGCGGTGGCTGCGCCCTTGTTGATGAGCAATGCCGCGTTGTGCAAGCGCAGTGCGCGCAATGTGCCGGCTTTCGTGGTGAAGACGCGCTATTCCTATTCCGATGAACTCGCTGCTGCCGCCAAGTCGACATTCGGCCTTGGCGAGCAGCCGCAAGTGATGTTGCTGTTTCCCGCCAGCGGTGCTGTCACGAGCGGCTTGCTTGAGGGCGATGTCTTGCTGGCGGTGGGCGATGTCAAGATTGCACCGGGACCGAATGCGGAGCGCGATGCGAACAAGGTGCTCGATGCGGCGGCGCAAAAAGCGCGCGCGCCATTGACCTTGACGATACGACGCCTTGGCGCCCCGATGACGGTCAACCTGGGCTTGACGCGCGCCTGTTCTTACACGATCGAACTCGGTGCCACCGATGTCGTCAACAGTTATACCGACGGGCGGCGCGTGATGGTGACGCGTGGCATGCTCGATGCCGTGCGTTCGGACGATGAATTGGCGTATGTGCTGGCCAAGGAAATTGCCCAGGCGGCGCTGGTGCGCACCGCGGCGCCGGGCATGCGCCAGGTGATGGACCGGTTGACGCTGCCGGTGCCGGCAGTTGGCGCGAGCTTGCGCCTGCCGACGGTTGCACCCTATGTGCCGGTGACCGATGCCACCGCCGACAAGCTGGCGCTGTACATGCTGATCCGGGCCGGCCTGGCGATCGACGAGGTGCCGGCATTCTGGCAGCGCCTGGCGAGCGCTCATCCGGCCTCGATCGCGAACGGTCACACGGCGCTGCATCCAGCCACGTCTTACCGGGTGTCGGTGATCCGGGCAGTCACTGCCAGCATCAAGCAGCGCCAGTTGAATGACTTGCCGCTGGTGCCTTGATGTCGCAGATTCTCCCGCAGGCGGTCAGCGCAGCACGTCGGTCGACAGGGCCAGTGTTTCCTTGATTTCTTCCATGACGACGTAGCTTTTCGATTGCGCCGCGCCCGGCAGTTGCAGCAGCATGTCGCCCAGCAGTTTGCGGTATTCCGCCATTTCGTGGATGCGCGCCTTGATCAGGTAATCGAAGTCGCCCGATACCAGATGGCATTCCTGCACTTCAGGTATTTGCAGCACTTCACGCCGGAATTGCTCGAAGGCCGATGCCGATTTCTGATTCAGCGTGATTTCGACGAATACCAGCAACTTCGCTCCCAGCGCGGCTGGCGACACCTTGGCGTAATAGCC
>CANFGA010000286.1 GCA_947446335.1 Oxalobacteraceae bacterium
TGGCTTGCAACAGATCGGGCAAATACTCGCCCAGAATCAGCCGGTCGCTCGCGCGCAAGACGGCGAGCACGCCGACATGGACAAAATCGCCATTGCCGAGCGCCCAATCGAAGGCGTCATCGTAGATCAGGATCGAACTGCTCAGGCGGTGTGTCCAGTGGTTGATCAGCGCCGCGAACATCACGCACGTGAGCGTGCGCGGCTGCACCTGGTGGCAGCGCTTGGCCATCTCCAGCGCCATCGCGCCTATCTGGTGGCTGCGCTCCAGAGCATGGCCGTGAACGGCGAAGAAACTGGCATAGCCGGCATAGGCCACCGAGGTAAAATCGCTATTACCCTGCTGCAAAGACAAGCGCGTCATCGATAGCAGCATGACATCGATCAAATGCTGGCGGTCGCAATAATAGGCCGCCAGGAATACCCCCTGCATCATTTCCATCGCGCACACCGAGGCCGGATCAAGCATCGCCGGCGCTGCCAGCAACGCATCCATCGTGCGCCCGGCGCAGCAGCGCTCGGCATCGGCAAACAGGGCCGGGATCGCCGCTTGCAGCGCAGCATCGTCGGTCGGGATAGCCATTTGCAACAGGGCCAGGCCGTCGAGCAAAACGGCGATCCCATCTTGCAGCCGCCCTTGCAATTGATACTGGCGCGACTGGATCGTGATGCAGCGGATTTTTTGCAGCGCGTTGCTGCAATGTCCGAGCACGAGCGGATAGATCGCCTCGGCGACATCGAATTCACCGCACAAGTAAGCCGCTTCGGCAGCACCGAGCTGCAAGTCGAGCCAGAGTTCGGGATGGCGATGCCAGGCCAGTTCAGGCAGCAATTCGATGCCGATCTGCATGTGGCGCTGCGCCGCCTGGAAGGCTGCCGCGCTGCGCGCCTTGACGCCGGCGCGCAGGTTCAAGCCCGCCAGGCGCAGGCGCTCATCGGGATTGATGATCAAGGCGCGGCCGGCGTTGAGTTGTTCCATGATCGAAAAGAGTTGATCATCCAGCGTGAGCGCTGTCGCATGGCAATACAGCAGGCGGCCGATGGTCAGGTGATTTTTCTGGCGCAAGTTGGCATCGGCCATGGCATAGGCTGCCTGCTGGACCCGATCGTGCAAAAAGCGATAGGCGATATCGGTCTCGACCTCTTCTGCGTCGAGGTATTTGTAATTCTGGTCGAGCGGATGAATCAGGCCCGCTTCCAGCGCCGGCCACAAATCTTCCTGGGTTTGATAGAAAGAGCCCTCGCCGGCCACGGCCAGCGTCGCCAACGAGAAGCGATTGCCGATCGCGGCACCGAGTTGCAACAATTGCCGGGTGGCCAACGGCAGACGGCGAATTTTCTCCGACATCAGATCGGCCACGTTGTCGGTATAGTCGGCGCTTTCCAGCGCTTCCATGTCCCAGCGCCAGCCGCCTTGATCGAAGCGATAACTCAGGTGACCGGCATCGTGGATCGCATGCAGGAATTGATTCAAAAAGAAGGGATTGCCGCGGGTTTTTTCATCGCACAGCAAGATCAACGGCGTGCAATCGGCGGCCGGCACGCACAAGGTATCGGCCACCAATTGCCCGACATGCTGCGAACTGAGCGCCTTCAATGTCAGCGTACGCAGGCGCACGCCGGCACTCTGCAGCCGCTGGCACAGCGCCATCAAAGGATGGCCATCATCGACTGCGCTTGCGCGATACGCGCCGATGAACAGCATGTAGCGCTCGCCCGGGTCGCGCATGAACAATTCGATCATCTTCAGCGTGGCCCCATCGGCCCATTGCATATCGTCGAGAAACATCACCAGCGGATGCGCTTGCGCTGAAAAGACCCGGATAAAGCGCTGGAACAGGTGATTCAAGCGATTTTGCGCATCCACCGGCGCCAACGCAGCGGCCGGTTCGGTGGCGCCCACCAGCAGCGTCAGTTCGGGAATGAGCTCGGCGATCACGCCCAAGTTGGCGCCCAGCGCCATGTGCAGCCTGCCAGCCCATGCCCGCACCTGATCTTCAGGCTCGCCCAGCAATTGCCGGATCAATTGTCCGAAGGCCTGGATCAGCGACGAATACGGCACGTTGCGCCGGTATTGATCGAACTTGCCGGAGACAAAACACCCTCCCCCGGCCAAGATCGGCTTGTGCATTTCATTGACCAGGGCCGATTTTCCGATGCCAGAATAACCGGTGACCAGCAACATCTCGCTCGGTCCGGTGCTGATGCGCTGAAAAGCGCTCAGCAGCGCCTCGACTTCGGCTTCACGCCCGTACAATTTTTGCGGAATCAGGAACTTCCCGCTATGGTCGAGCAAACCGGTGGACAAGCGGTGCGACCAGAGCGGCGCCGGTGACTGCGCCAGAACGCGGCACAATGCCAGGTCGGTCTTCAAGCCATGCAAGCTCTGATAGCGCTGCTCGGCATTTTTTTCCAGCAGGCGCTGCACCACTTCCAGCAGCGGCCCGGGCAAACTCTGCAGCGACGGCAACGACCAATCGGGCGCGCACGCGATATGGCAATGCACGAGCTCCATCGCATCCACCGCCGCGAACAAAGGCTGGCCACTGAGCAACTCATAGAAGGTGGCGCCCAGCGCGTAATAGTCGGCGCGATAATCGACGATGCGGTTCATGCGTCCGGTTTGCTCCGGCGCCATGTAGCGCAGCGTGCCTTCCAGCATGTTGGGATGGTCCAGGCCCGGCACTTCCTGTCCCAGTTCGCTGGCGATGCCGAAGTCGATCAATTGCAAGCGACGCTGCGTGGCGTCCCAGATCAGGTTCGACGGATTGATGTCCTTGTGAATGACGGCGCTGCCGTGCACGGCGCTCAGCGCTGCGCACAATTGCAGCGCCATATCGAAAAAATCGGCCAGCGGGAGCGCGGTCAATGTCGAGGCATCATTCTGTTGAGCCAGCACCTTGTCGAGCGAGAGGCCGCCGATGTCTTGCAAAATCATGGTCCAGCGCCCGGCGTCTTGCAGCAGTGCGAGCGGGCGCGCCACCCCCGGATGCTGGCAGCGCTGCGCAATCGCGTACTCGCGCTTGAATTGGACGACCTCTTGAAACGAGGGAAAATGATTGTTCAGAATCTTGACGATGACCGGGATCCGGTCCGGCAACGACAGTGCGCGATAGACCAACGATCGCGCACTGACATGCAATCGCTCGATGATCTCATAATCGTAAACTGCAGCCACTTTTTCCTCGATTTTTGGTTACCGCATTGTAATTACTGGTTACTAATGCGTGCATTATCGTGCAAATCGCGTGTTTATTTACGGTTACCCCTATCTTACATCGATATTTCTTTTTATAAATCATGCATGGCCGTGGAGGACGACAGGGTCGTCGCTGGCGTCGAAGCTGGCCAGGTTCGATCGGGGAGCGATGGGGCGGCAACGCGCGCACTGCCTGTCCCCGATCGAGCTGGGGGTTTGCTGCGGACAAAAAAAGGGCCGCAACAGCGGCCCATGTCTGCCTGAAATCAGGCGTTGCTTACTTGCTTACTTGCTTGCTGTTTTCACTGCTTGCGTCAATTGCTCCGAAGCCTTGGCGACCTGCGCTTCGACTGTTTCGGCCGCTTGCTTGACGGCTTTGGTCAATTGCTCGTAACCCGCATCGGCATTACCGATGGCCGACTTCAAGATGGCCACGGCTTGCTCGGAGCCGGCTGGCGCGTTCTTGATCGCTTCATCGATCAAGGCGGCCAGTTTGCTTTTCGAATCGGCGATCTGGGCTTCTGCGGTGGTTTCGAAATCAGCCTTCAGGCCAGCAGCGATCTCGGCGAGGTGACGCGCGTTCGCGCTCGCATTGTCGGCGGCGCTTTGCGCTTGTTTCGCGGCCAGCGCGAAAAATGCCTGCGGGTCCTTGGCAGCGAGCATGTCCTTGGCCGATGCATTGGTCTCTTCGGCGTACGATTTGGCAGCGGCGATGTTCAGTGCAATCGCTTTTTCGCTGCTCTCGACCATCTTGCTGGCCAAGGCATTGAAACTGGCGATCTGGGCTTCAAAAGGGTTGTTGCCGGCGGATGTCAATTTTGAAAACATGAATTTCTCCTGGAAGGTGCGGTAGTGGATGGCGATCATGCAGGACTCCGAAGAAATGGTGCGCTGCAACAAATACTATTCTAACTCAAATTTGCTTGATTTATAGATATATTTTTTACAACCCAGCGCCGATGCCGCGTCAACAGATGATCGGTTCAATCGGGGAGCAAGGTCGCGGCAAATCTCATGATACCCGGCCCCGATTGAGCCTGGCACCGATACCCGCTTGCCGCTCAACGTACTGCTTTTCGGCAGCAGTCCACCGGACTACTTTTCGTTGAAAGTATACAAGGCTGTTTTCCGGCGGTGGTCCACCGGACCAATGCCGTCACCAGCTCGATTCGCGCTCCGGGGTCGATGAAATCCGGTGGATCGCCAGATCGGCGCCCTGGAATTCTTCCTCCGGCTCCAGCCGCAAGCCCATCGTCAGCTTCAGCATGCCGTAGATGGCGAAACCGCCGATGAACGCAATGCTGACCCCGAGCGCGGTGCCGATCAGTTGCGACGCAAAGGAAACCCCGCCCACGCCGCCCAGCATCTTGCTCCCGAAAATACCGACCGCAATGCCGCCCCAGGTCCCGCACAAGCCGTGCAGCGGCCAGACGCCGAGCACGTCGTCGATCTTCCATTTGTTTTGCGCCAGCGTGAAGGTCCAGACAAAAATGGCGCCGGCAATGCCGCCGGTCAGCAAAGCGCCCAGCGGATGCATCACGTTCGAACCAGCGCAAATCGCCACCAGCCCGGCCAGCGGCCCGTTATAGACAAAGCCGGGGTCGTTCTTGCCCATCGCCAGTGCCACCAGCGTCCCACCCACCATCGCCATCAGCGAATTGACGGCGACCAGCCCGTTCATCTGGTCCAGCGATTGCGCGCTCATGACGTTGAAGCCGAACCAGCCCACCATCAA
>CANFGA010000287.1 GCA_947446335.1 Oxalobacteraceae bacterium
GCAGCATCGTGATGGCGTGCCACGATCGCGACTTGATCAAGTTGCCCGGCGTGCGCCGCCTGAAGCTGCGCGACGGTACCCTGGAGAGCCGCTGAAGCGAAGATCGATTGACATGCCGGCTGAATTTTTCGACTGGTCCGGTTTTACCCCGCAGCAACTTCAACCTCAACATCAACCTCTACCACCATCAAAGGATCGCCATGAAATTGCGTCAATTGTTTACCGCCAGTGCGTTAGCTGCCCTGTTCGTCATCTTGCCGATCTCGGCCCAGGCCCAGCAAATCATCAAGCTGTCGACCACGACCAGCACCGAGAATTCCGGCTTGCTGGCCTATCTGCTGCCGCAGTTTGAAGCGAAGACCAATTCCAAGGTGCAAGTGATCTCGGTTGGCACCGGCAAGGCGCTGGAACTGGCCAGGAATGGCGACGTCGACCTGACCCTGGTTCATGCCCGGGCCGCCGAAGACAAGTTTGTCCAGGATGGCGCTGGCATCGACCGGCGCGACGTGATGTACAACGACTTTGTCGTCGTCGGTCCGGCCAGTGATCCTGCCGGCATCAAGGGCAACGACGTGTTGGCGGCGTTTCGCAAGTTGGCATCTAGCAACAGCAAGTTCATTTCGCGCGGCGACAATTCGGGCACCGATCTGATGGAGCGCAGCTACTGGAAGGCCGTCGCCACCCAACCGCTTGGCGCGAATTACCTGTCGGCCGGACTGGGGATGGGCGAAGTGTTGAACATGGCTGCCGAACTGCAAGCCTACACGCTGTCGGATCGCGCCACTTACAGCACTTACCAGGCCAAGACCGGGCTGGCAGTGCTGGTCGAGGGCGATCCATCGATGTTCAATCCGTATGGCGTGATCGCGGTCAACCCGGCGCGCCATCCTGGCGTCAATCATCAAGGTGCGCGCCAGTTGATGGATTGGCTGACCTCCGCCGAAGGACAAAAGAAGATCGCCGATTTCAAGCCGGCCGGGCGGCAATTGTTTTTCCCCTCGGCCAAGCGTTGATCCAGCCTCGGCCGGCGATATTTGTGTTGGGCGGGCGCGTGAGGTAAAATCGCGCCCACTCCCACAAATTGTTTATAACCGGAAATTCCCATGCGACTGAACCAGCCGGTAACAAATGTCGAATATGAGCTCAGCGATTCGGAGTCGATCGTCTCGACCACGGATTTGCAGGGCAATATCACGTACGCCAATCCTTATTTCATCGAGGTCAGCGGCTATGCCGAAGATGAGCTGATCGGCGCGCCGCAAAACATCTTGCGCCACCCCGACATGCCGGTCGAGGCTTTCGCCGACTTCTGGGCCACGATCAAGCAAGGCTTGTCGTGGACCGGGATGGTCAAGAATCGCTGCAAGAATGGCGATTTTTACTGGGTCATGGCCAACGTGACGCCGGTGATGGAAAAAGGCAGTCCGGTTGGTTACATGTCGGTGCGCGTCAAGCCGACTCGCTTGCAGGTGACCGAGGCAACAAAGCTGTACCGTGCCATCAAAAATGGCGAGTCGATCACGCTGCGCCAGGGTGTGGCGGTCGGCACCGGCTTGCTTGCCCGACTGAGCGGTTTGACCAATGTATCGCTGGCGCAGCGCATCGGCTTCAATCTCGGTTTTCTGATCTGCGTGCTGGTGGCACTGACGGCATCGAACCTGTGGCTCGCGCCCACCGCTGCCGGCCATGCGTGGATCAGCGCCTTGAGTGGCGCTGCGATCGTCAGTGCGCTGTATTTCTGGTATTCGCTGCACGTTGCGGTGATCAAGCCGCTGAAAGAGGCGAGCCAGGCTTGCCAGACGATGGCCGGCGGCGACTTGACCCATGACTTGATCACAGAACGCACCGATGACATGGGGCAGTTGATGCGGGCGCTGCGCCAGTTGCGGATCAATTTGCATTCGATCGTCGGCGACGTGCGCAGCAATTTCGAGCAGATCAGCAATGCCACCCGCGAAATCGCCGAGGGCAACATGGATCTGTCCGGTCGCACCGAATCGCAAGCGTCGGCGCTGGAACAGACCGCGTCCAGCATGGAAGAGCTGGCATCGACGGTGCAGCAAAACACGGCCAATGCGACGCAAGCGAACATGATGGCCGGCGCCGCATCCGACGTGGCGACCAAGGGCGGCGATATTGTCGCCCAAGTGATGACGACGATGGATGGCATCAGCAGCGCATCGAAGAAAATCGTCGACATCATCGGCATCATCGAAGGCATCGCATTCCAGACCAATATCCTGGCCTTGAACGCCGCAGTCGAGGCGGCGCGCGCCGGCGAACAGGGGCGCGGCTTTGCGGTCGTTGCCACCGAAGTGCGCAGCCTGGCGCAGCGCAGCGCCTCTGCCGCCAGCGAAATCAAGCACCTCATTGCGGTGTCGGTCGAAAAAGTCGAGACCGGAACGGTGTTGACCGGCCACGCGGGGACAACGATGCGCGAGATCATGGATGCGGCGCAGGGCGTGAGCAGCATCATGAGCGAAATCGACTCGGCGTCGCGCGAGCAAAGCTCGGGCATCGCCCAAGTCAACGATGCGGTGGTGCAGATGGATCAGGTCACGCAACAAAATGCGGCTCTGGTCGAGCAGGCGGCGGCGGCCGCGGCCGGTTTGCAGGATCAGACCACGCATCTGGTGCAAGCGCTGGCCGTGTTCAAGCTGTCCGACAAGCATCGCATTGCAGCATCTCCCGCGCAGCAGGTCAGGAAGCGGCGCTAGAGCGGCTGTCGATGGCTGTCATGACAGCCATCGAAGCGGTGCGCGCCCGTCTGTTCAACGCCTTCAAGGTTGTTCAAAGCCATACTCCCGCTCCACCTTGCAGATGCGCACCTGATAAGCGGCGTACCAGGCATCCCGGCCACGCTGCTGAGCCACCAGATGGGTGCATTGCTGCTTCCACGCTGCGATGGCAGCCAGACTATCCCAATAAGAGACCGTGATGCCCAGCGTATCCCGGGCAGATTCGACTCCGAGAAATCCGGCTTGTTGTTGCGCCAGCGCGACCATCAAGGTGGCCATGTCATCGTAGCCGTCGACTCCGGCGATTTTTTTCGACGTAAAAATCACAGCGTAATAGGGCGTTGGCGGCGTGTTTGCGATGCTCACGGGAGCGCCTCCTTTATCAGCGGCAGCCGGCCGCCATCGCTGGCGATGAAGCGCTCTATTTCGTCCAGTGTCGGGGCCAGCATGCGCAGCGGACCGGCCAGCGAGGCGACCAGGGTTGCATGGCTGACACGGTCGAAATAGCGCTCGGTCACCGGTATCCCGAGTGCGCGCAGCTTTTGCGCCAGGGCGCCGGTATTGTTGGCGGGATGGACCAGCTTGTCGTCCCTTGCCGCGATCAACAGCGCCGGCGGCGATGACGCCGACAGATGGTTGATCGGTTGCGAGGCGCTCGGCGTGTTCGGATACGGAAACACCAGGCGCGCCGTCGGGTTTTCGATCGGAATGAAATTGTAGGGTCCGGCCAGCCCGATCCAGCCGCGCACTGGCTGCGCGCTCGAACCTGCCAGCCTGCGCGCATCGAGCGCAACCATCGCCGCATTGTAGGCGCCGGCGCTATGCCCCATCAGATAGACGCGGCTCGGGTCGCCCCCATGTTGCGCTACTTCCTGCACAGTCCAGGCCAGCGCTTGCGCAGAATCATCGAGAAAATCCGGATAGCGCACCTGCGGATAGAGCCGGTAATCGGCGATCACCGCCACGATCCCGCGCGAGGCCAGCGCATGGCCGACGAAGGCGTAATCGGCGCGCTCGCCCGTATCCCAGTTGCCGCCATAGAAAAACACGACCACCGGCGCGCTCCCGCTGGCAGTTCCTTCCTTGGGTGCGTAGATATCGAGCTTGTGGCGTGCATCGCTGCCGTAGGCGATGCCTGGCGTCACCTTCGATGCGCTGTTCGGTGACAGTGCATTGATGGCGGTGAGCGGCGAACAGGCTGCCAGCGTACCGAGCAACAACACGGCGCAGGCAACAGCGATCAGCATTTTTGCGGAAGTGGTCATGATTTTTTGATGAGTTTGTTGATGAATTTCATGATGGGTTGATTCCAGCGCGCAAGTGTAAACGTTTTCCCGCATTGTGCGCGCAGCAGCGAAACAGCGCCGGCGATTATCTGCTAATCTGAAAATCCGATCGCAAGCTGCCGTTTTTCAAGGATAACCATGCCCAACTCTTCCCCCTCCGCTGCCAGTACCGCTGCGCCTGATGCGCGCCACATCGTCTGCCCGCATTGCGATGCGGTGAACCGGGTGCCGCTGGCTCGGCTGGCGCAAGCACCGGTGTGCGGCAGCTGCGGCAAGCTGCTGTTTACCGGCGCGCCGTTGGAACTGTCTGGCGCCCGTTTCGAAAAACAGGTAGCGCGCAGCCAGATCCCGGTGCTGGTCGACTTCTGGGCGCCGTGGTGCGGGCCTTGCCGCTCGATGGCGCCAGCCTATGCGCAAGCGGCCAGGCAGCTCGAGCCGCAGTTGCGCGTGGTCAAGCTCAATACCGAAGAGGCGCAGGAAATCGCTTCGCGTTACGCGATTCGCAGCATTCCGACGCTGGCGCTGTTCAAGAACGGGCGCGAAGTGGCGCGCCAGCCGGGCGCGATGGATGCCGCCGGCATCCTCGCGTGGGTGCGCGCGCAAGGCGTGCTGTAAGCGTCAGCTTTTCTGTCTGGCCCTGGCGTCGAGGCGGACCCAGATCCAGCAAATGGCACTGAGCAACAAACCTGCCATCACCCCGCAGGCGAGCTTGAAGGCGCTGTCGAACAGCAGCGGCGCGACCACACCCGACACCAGCGCGAACAGCAGCATCTGGACGAACGATTGCATCGACGACGCCAGGCCGCTGTTGTTGGGGAAGTGATTCAGTGCCAGCAAGGTCATCGGCGGCATCGCGATCGACAGCGCGAACGAATACAGGAATATCGGCAGCACCGCCCATGGCAC
>CANFGA010000288.1 GCA_947446335.1 Oxalobacteraceae bacterium
CGCTACGGCGCAACATGGTTTCCTTGTAACGGGCCTCGCGGGTAACGCCTTCGGGGGTGAGTACCCTGGTGTAATAGGCGAGGTCCAGATCGAGGGCCGGGCCGTCCGAATCAAGCGGCGCTGCGGCCAGCGCAGAACCTGCCGCGCAGCACGCCATGATCACTTGCAATGCAATTTTCAATGTATTCTCCATTGGAACAGAGTGAACCTGGGGCTCACTGCCACCTGGCTGTCAGTCTGGTCTCTTGCCTGCAGCCTCAGAAACCGAATGCCGATTTCAGCAAGCCGAACACCCTGGTATTGTCCAGCGTTCCCTTGAAGATGCTTGAACCGGCGCCGGTGGCCAGCAATTTTACATCGCCGCCGCCGTGGGTTTCGCTGGCCAGGCGCACGCCCGTTTCTTGCTGGTAGTTATCAGCCAGCACCGTGGCGCTGTCGAGATTTGCGCGCAGGTTCGGACGATTCGGGCCATTGCCGAACACCAACGTTGTATAAGTCTTGCCATCGGCATCCTTCGACGGTTGACCATCCTTGTAGCTGCGATTGATGTCGAGAATCGGATTGCCGCGCTTGCCGTAACCGTTGAACGCCAGCGTATGGTCGTGATCTGCCGTGACAACGATCAAGGTATTTTTCAGTGTCGGATCAGTCAATCTGGCCTTCTCCAGTGCAGCCTTGACCGCATCGTCAAACGCAATGGTATCGACCAGGGCGCGCTTGGCATTGGTGCCGTGCAATGCATGGTCGATGCGTCCGCCCTCGACCATCAGGAAATAGCCGTTCGGGTTTTGCGACAACAGATCCATCGCCTTGATCGTCATCTCGGCCAGACTGGGCTGGATCGCGCCTTCGTCTGCGGGCGGCGTGGCAGTGCGGTCGAGTTCATATTCGAGATGGCTCTTGCTGCTGTAAAGACCGATGAATTTCTTGTTGTTCGGGGCCGCGTTCATTTCTGCCTTGGTCGCGGCGACCGCATATCCTTGGGCCGCAAATTCCGCCAGCAGATTGCGCCCGTCAGCGCGGCCAGCCTTGTTCGTCATCTTGTCGAATGGCGTGAAGTGATTGCGGCCACCCCCCATCAAGACATCGACCCCGTCGCCCAGGGCGGCGTTGTAGCCGGATCCTCCGGGAACGATTTGCGCTGCGATCGCATATTGGGCATTGCGATGGCAACTGTGGGCGAAGGTCGCCGCCGGCGTTGCATGGGTCAACTCGGTGGTCGTGATCGAACCGACGGCCTTGCCTTTCGATTTTGCCAGTTCCAAAATGGTTGGCGCCGGCACACCGTTGCCGTTCGCGGCGCAGTTGTCGATGCCGAGGTTGCCGTTGACATCTTTTGATGGGCGAGTGGCGATCGTCTCCTGCGACATCGAAACGACTTCATTGTTCATCTTCACGCCGGTCATGTAGGCCGCCATCGAAGGCGCGCTATCAGTGGTCTGGGCGTCATTCGAATAGGTCTTGATGCGCGCAGTGCGTTCCAGCGTATCCATCGTCAAGCTGCCGTCTTCACCGTATCGATAGATGCGCGAGGCGGTCACCGTGGAGGGCCCCATGCCATCGCCCAAAAAGAAGATGATGTTCCTTGCTTCGCCTGCAGCGTGCACTGGCGCGGCAAAGGTGATCAGCAGGGCGGTTGCCAACAGTGTGTGTTTCATGGTCACAGTTCGATTCATTGTCATTGTTCACAAGCCTGCGGCATTTTTTATAAGATCAAACACCCGGGTGTTGTCGATGGTGCCGGAGAACGTGCCGGCGCCATGGCCGATCGCTCCGAGGAAGACGTCGGTGCCGCCGTGAGTCTCGTTACCGGCAGAAACCCGGATCGCCGCTTCATGATGATAAGTGCTGGCGCCAGTGATGCTCTCATCCAGGCTGGCCACGCTTGCGCGGCTGCCTTGCACCCGGTGTTCACCATTGCCGAAACCGATGATCGAATAGGGCGCTCCATCGAGATCTTTTTGCGCCGCGCCGCTGACATAGTTTTTCACCAGGCCGAGCACGCCGGGGTTGCCGACGGCGGTTTTGCCGGTGCGCTTCGCGTAGCCGTTCAGCACCAGCGTATGGTCGTGATCAGCGGTGACGATGATCAAGGTGTTTTTCAGCTCCGGATCGCTCGACTTCGCCTTGGCCAATGCAGCCTTGATCGCATCGTCGAAGGCGACGGTATCTTGCAACGCCTTCCTGGCGCTGGTTTCATGCAGCGCGTGATCGATGCGCCCGCCCTCGACCATCAGAAAATAGCCCTTGTGGTTCCTGCTCAAGACATCCATCGCCTTGGCCGTCATGTCAGCCAGGCTTGGTTCCTTGGCAGGATTGCGGTCCAGGTCGTAACTCATGTGGCTGGGCGTAAACAGGCCGAGCAGGCGCTCGGTCTTGGCGCCGTCGATCGCATCAAGTTCGCTGCTGTTGCTGGCAAACGCATAGTTGTTGGCCTTCATTTCACCGATCAGATCGCGTCCGTCCGAGCGTTTTCCGCCATCCTTGGCCGGGATGAAAAATTGTCGGCCACCGCCCAGCATGACATCCAGGCCGGTGCTGCCCAGTGCATTGTTGTAGCCGGCGCCTCTCGGGACTGCGGCAGCGGCGATGTCATTTTCCAGGTCCCGGTGGCAGACATGGGAATAGGTCGCGGCCGGTGTCGCGTGGGTGATGCGCGTGGTGGTCACGACACCGGCGGACAGTCCGGCAGCCTTGGCCAGTTCGACCAGCGTGGTGGCGGGCCTGCCGTTGTTGGTGCCGCAATGGTTGGCCAGTTTGTTGTCATTGCCATCTGGTCCAGGATCGATGGCAACGGTGTCGGCGGACATCGAAATCACTTCATTGTTCATTTTTACGCCGGTCATGTAGGCCGACATCGACGGCGCGCTATCGGTCACCTGGGCATCATTCGAGAACGTCTTCACGAACGCCGTTTCGGGCAGCGTATCCATGGTCAGTTCGCCGTCCTCGCCGACCGCATAAATGCGCGCCGCCGTCATCGTGGTCATGCCCATGCCGTCGCCGAGAAAGAAAATGACTTTCTTTGCCGCTTGCGGCAGCGGTGGGCGAGTGCTGCTGCAGCCGCCGATCAAAACGCCGATTACAGCGCCGATCGCGGCAACGGAAAAAACTCGGTGTCTCATCTTGGTCATTCGCAATTGTTGAACCGATATCTTACCAAGCAAATCTGACGCGATGCTGATGAAAAATTCCGGCAGCGTCGAAGCCCCACGCCTGCTCTGCATGGCGCAGAGTGAAAATGCCAGCGTTGGTGCCACTGCCGAGATTGCCCGTGCCGTCGACGCGCACGAGGGTGCACGCAGTGTGGTGGCTGCCAATCCTCATTTGCTGTGCTTTTTGTGGTGAACGTCAGCTTTTTCCTCGCGCAAGGTCAGCAGGCGCTCAAGCAGAACGTCGTCGGGCACCATGACTGCAGCCACCGTGCCGAGGTAGATCGATCCTTCGTTGCCATCTAAAGTGACGACATCGCCCTCGCTGAGAACAACCTCTCCCAGGCGGATCGTGCGCGCCGTCAAGTCGATGCGCAGTTGCTCGCATCCGACCAGGCAGACCTTGCCCAATTGTCTTGCCACTACCGCCGCGTGCGAGGTGCGCGCTCCGCGTTGCGTCAGCAAGCCGATCGCACACTCCAGCGCGGCAATGTCGCTCGTTTCTGCATCTTGCCGGATCAGGATGACGGCGGCGCCGTCTTTGATGCGCGCCGCCACCCGCTCGCCATCGAGCGCAATTTCACCCGACACCACGCCGGGGCAGGCGGGCACGGCCTGCGCCAAGGCACTGGCCTGCGTTCGCGGGTGGACTTGCGATGCCAGGCGCACGGTGCCGATGTCTTCCTTTTGCAGTCTCGCTGTGCGCTGTAGCGCGGTCGCTGCGTCGATCAAGCCCTCGTCCATCAGATCGAGCGCGATGCGGGCGGTGGCCAGAGGGGTGCGCTTGCCGCAGCGTGTTTGCAGCATGTACAGCATGCCGTCCTGTACGGTGAACTCGATATCTTGCATGTCGGTGAATTCACGCTCGAGTGCCTGCGCCGATTCTTCCAGTTTTTGCCACGCATAGGGCGCCACGCTCGCGAGCATCTGGTGCCCATGGGCATTCCTGCGCCCGGAAACGACATCTTCGCCTTGTGCATTGGCCAGAAAATCGACCCACAGCCGCCGTTCGCCGGTGATCGGATCCCGGGTGAATCCGACACCGGCACCCGAGTGGCCGCCGGCATTGCCAAACACCATCCGTTGTATCGTCACCGCCGTGCCCATGGCGGCGTCGATCTGGTTCAGTTGGCGATAAGCCTGCGCCTTTTCTGCCTGCCAGGATGCGAAGACTGCACGGATGGCGCCGGCCAGTTGCTCATTGACGTCTTGCGGGAATGCCAGGCCTGCATGCTGCTGGTAGATGGCCAGAAAACTGCGCGTCAACTCGCGCAATTGACTGAAATCGAGCTGCCGCTCATCAACGCCCTGAGTGACACGGTCGATTTCGTCTTCAAACAATGACCCTGGCAGGCCGGCCACGACTTCGCCGTAACTGGCGATCAGGCGCCGGTAAGCATCCCAGACCAGGCGCGGATTGCCGCTCTGGCGCAACAAGCCGGGCAAGGTCTGGTCGCATAAACCGATGTTGAGCAAGGTTTCCATCATCCCCGGCATGGACACGGGCGCCCCCGAACGCACCGACACGATCAAGGGATTGTGCGGATCACCGAACACCAGGCCGGCAGCTTCTTGCAACGCCGCAAGCCCGACCGAAAACAGCGGTGCCATGCAGTCATCGGGCTTGGTCGTGTAATGCGTTCCGATCACCAGCGCGGGTGGAACAGGCAGCCCGATGTGCGCCATGCACAGCAGATTCCAGGCTTTCGAGCCCATCTGCTGCGCGGTTGGCTGCTGCGGCTGGCTCGGCTGGCGAGCGGGTACCGGATTGC
>CANFGA010000289.1 GCA_947446335.1 Oxalobacteraceae bacterium
CACACGGCGCTGCATCCAGCCACGTCTTACCGGGTGTCGGTGATCCGGGCAGTCACTGCCAGCATCAAGCAGCGCCAGTTGAATGACTTACCGCTGGTGCCTTGATGTCGCAGATTCTCCCGCAGGCGGTCAGCGCAGCACGTCGGTCGACAGGGCCAGCGTTTCCTTGATTTCTTCCATGACGACGTAGCTTTTCGATTGCGCTGCGCCCGGCAGTTGCAGCAGCATGTCGCCCAGCAGTTTGCGGTATTCCGCCATTTCGTGGATGCGTGCCTTGATCAGATAATCGAAGTCACCCGATACCAGGTGGCATTCCTGCACTTCGGGTATTTGCAGCACTTCGCGCCGGAATTGCTCGAAGGCCGATGCTGATTTCTGATTCAGCGTGATTTCGACGAACACCAGCAACTTCGCTCCCAGCGCGGCCGGCGACACCTTGGCGTAATAGCCGGTGATCACGCCGTCGCGCTCCATCCGCTTGACGCGCTCGATGCAGGGCGTGATCGACAGACCGACCCGTTCGCCGAGCTCCTTCATCGATATGCGACCTTCCTGTTGCAGTATGCGCAAGATGTTGCGGTCGAGCTTGTCCAGAGCGCGCACCGATTCTTTTTGAATTCTCATTGTTACTCTCGATAGCCGATCATTTTTTGACGCAGAGGGCAACATTATAGGGCGCCGCGTCGCCGGTCCCGATCACTTGGTACCTTGCCGATCTACCGCCCGAGCGGCGTCTTCGGCAGCGATACCGTCAAGCTGGCGCCGCGGACCGGGTTGTGAGTCAGCGTCAGCGTGCCGCCCAGATCGCGCACGCGCTCGCGCACCAGGCGCAACCCATGCAAGCCCAGATCGGCTTGCGCGCCGCCATCGAAGCCGATGCCGTCATCCTTGAGCGTGAGCATCAGCAAGTCGTCGTTGTCGTCGATGATGAGATCGATGCTGCTTGCCTTGGCGTGGGTGGCGATGTTGCGCAGTCCTTCTTCCAGCGCCCGCAGCAGCGCCAGGCCGTGGCGAGGCGAGCATTCCAGATCGTCGTCGGGCAGGCTGCAGCGCACCACGATCTGATGCTGCAGCCCGAATTGGTGCACCGCCTCGCTCAAGGCGATGCCGGCACCGAGAAATTCGAGCTTGTCATTCCAGAGCGATGCTTGCATGTTGCGGTTGTTGTCGACTATGGTTTGCAGCAATTGCTTGATTTGCCCGGTGCGCTGCTGCAGCGCAGGTTCGGGTGGCAATTGCTGCAGCAGCAAACCGAGGTGCATGGTCAGCGCAGTGAGCGAGGAGCCCATGCTGTCGTGCAACTGGCGTGCCAGTTGGCGCCGCTCTTCATCCCGGCTGTCATTGACATGGCTGAGCAATTCGCTCAGGTCGGCAATGCGCCGCGCGTGATCATGCTCTGGACTGGCTGGTGAGGACATAGGCTGTTGAGTCGGGTAATGGTCTGGTGAATGAGTGGCGTGTAAAGCATGCAACATGCTGTTTAAAATGATACCCTAGGTAGGTGCATGACGGCGCGCCACTGGCCAAGGTGCAATACATGACTGAGGAGAATGCGATGAAAAATGAAACTAATGTCAGGCAGGGCAAGAAAACATCGACCGCCGATCTGGCCAAGGAAGCCTTGCTCGACGACGCAGTCGAGATGACTTTTCCAGCGAGCGACCCGATTTCCGTCAGTTCCGGCATCACGCGCATCGAGGTGGCGCCGGACATGGTCGACGCCCACGGCGACCATCAAATCGCAGGTCAGGTTGAAGTCGAGAGCGAGACCAAGCGATAAAAGAGCGCAGCAGTATGGCGGCGTCAATACTCGCTCGAGTAGGGCGAGCGTGCCTCCTGTGGCACAACAACCTTTGCATTCGTCAGGGCATCGCGCGCGAAGCGCATGTAGACGCCGCCCTTCCATTCCCGGTAATCGCGGCCGTTGGCAACCCCTAGTGTGCCGCCCAGCGTCACCTGCGGACTCAGCTGGTATTCGAGCGCACCGCCCAGACTGTAGGCGAGCGCCGTGCGGGTGCTTCCGGCGAAGGTCGCCAAGTCGTTGTTGTTGTTGCTGTTCAAGGTCGCTGCCGCTGCCGCAGCGGTGACGGCGCTTGCCTGCATCGCCGCGCTGGTCGGGAAATAAGGGGCATCATCCTGGCGGAAGTGCTGCAGCCCCAGACTGCTGCGCAACTGGTAGCCGAAGCGGCCGCTGGTACCGGAGAGGTTGAGCGGGACGCTCACCGCAAAAAAAGTTTGCGGGCTGAAGTAGCCGCCGTTACCATAAGTCATGTTGCTGAGGTTCTTGTCATAAGCCATGATGGTCGCCGACAAGCCGGAGCTGACGGTGACACTGGCATCCTTGAACAAGTCCAGATACAGGCCGGCGCCAGCTTGCAGTGCCGTGTTCGATGCGACGTTTTTTCCCTGCAAGCTGTGCGCTTGGCCGTAGGCATACAGACCATAGCTTTGTGTATCCCAGCCCAGATCAGCGCGCACGCCGCTGGCTGTCACTCCACCCCAGGCGATATCGCTGCGGTCATCGCGTGTACCAGCGAACGACAACAGGCTTTCGGTGACAGCGCGGCGCGAGGCGCCAATGCCGAATTTGGTCTGCTCCGACAGTGGCATGCGAATTTGCACGCCACCGACCACATTCGTGTATTGGAAACCGAATGGCGTGCTGCCGATGTCGGCTTGCCAATTGGTCGAGGCATAGCCCAGCGCCAGTCCCACGCCGGTGGCCGATTGGGCTCGCACGCCGCTATCGTGGTTGTTCGTGTTGGCCAGCGCGGCGACCGGGCCGCTGCCAAAGCGGCTGGCGGCATTGTATTCGGATGCAAGTTTGCCGGCATCGAGCGACAAGGGCGTGGCGCTGATCGTCAGATGGCCGTCGCCTGCTGTGATGCGGCCCTCGATCGTCGATTGCACCTCGGTCAGTTGACCCAATCCGGCTTCGCCGGAGTGCAGGCGGGCGCCGATCTGACCATCGATTTTGCTGCCGCGTTCCTGTGCGAAATCGGCCGCTTCCTGGCGCAGTGCAAAGGCGGGCGCCGCCGTTGCGCTGGCTTGCTGCCGGACCGACAGGTCACTCTCTGGCAACACCCGCGATGTGTAGGGCAGAGGGCCAGCGGCACTCGATTGCAGCGGCAAGATGTCGCTGCGCGTGTTCGGTACCGGCGTGGAAAACGTCGTCCTTGGTGCCGGCGACAGCAATCCTGTGGGCAAGAAGGCCACCGGTGCTGCCGCTGCTGGCAAGAACGCGACCGGGATTGGGGCAGCCGGCCTTGGCGCTGGCGCAAAGTTGGCGAACGCGTTGCGCATGGCTGGCTCAAGATGGGCGCTGCTGCTGGCGTCTCGGAAGGGGTTGTTTCCAGACCCAGGCGTCGCCGCCAGTACAGTCGCGCTGCCGCGGTTTTCTGCGGCCAGCGCGGCGCGATAGAATTGCTCGGCCTTGCTGTTCTTGCCTTGCGCGCGGTAGAGTCGGGCCCAGGCAGTGAGCACGCGCGCATTGTTCGGCTCCAGGCCCGTTGCGCGCTCGGCCAGCGCTTGCGCGTCGTCGAACGCTTTTGCATCGACTGCGGCACCCGTTGCGCTCAGTAACAGGTCGAGATCATTGGGTGTGCTATCCAACGCGCGCCCATACAGTTGCAGCGCCTGGCTCGGTTTGCCGCCTGCGCTGTACATGCGCGCCAGCGTCGACAGCACGCGCGGATCGTTCGGGCGCTCCGCCATCAATGGCGCCAACACATCGAAGGCGGCGGCCAGATCGCCGCTCTCGCGCACCAGATCGGCTTGACGCAGCATGTAACCGGCGCGCAGGTCGCCGTAGATCCCGGCTTGCTGCGGATTCAGGTTACGCGTTTGCAACTGGCGCAGCACGCCCGCAAATTCGGCATCCTGGCGAGTGTTGAGCAGCACGGCCGCATATTGCAACAGCAAGCCGGTGTTGTCCTTTTCCCCCTTTGACAGCAGAGGGCGCATCAGCGCCAGCGCCCGCGATGCGTCACCGATCTCGGCATAGGCAGTCGCCAGCGTGCCGATTTGCGCGTCGGAGCCTGTGCCAGCCTGTTCGGCCTGGCGCAGCAGAGCGCCAGCCTGGCTCGGCTGTCCTTGACGCGCCAATCTGATCGCTTGCTGCACCTGCATCTGCAGTTGCACGCGCATGTGCAAATGCGCCATCGGCTGGGTGCGCGCGGCGAGAGGCACCTGATTGATTGCCTGCAAGCTGGCGTTCCAGTCCTTGCTTTCCTCGTACAGCAGTGCGGCGGCATACAGCGCATCGGGTTGTGTGGGGCCGGCCAGCAGCAAGCCATCGATCACGCTGCGCGCTTCATTGGCTTGCGCCGTTTTCAGGTAAAGGCGTCCAAGATCGAGCCGGATCCACGGGCTGGCCGGGTCGAAGGCCAGCGCGTCTTCGAGTGCCGTGCGGGCCCCGATCAGATCGCCGCTGGCCAGTCTGCTCGCTGCGATCTTGCTCAGACTCTTGGCCTGGATCTGACCGATGCCGCCGAGTCGGGCGCGCTGTTGCGGCGTGAGGCGCTGCACCATCTGTAGCGCGTCTTCGAATTTATCCTGTTTCACCAGCAAGTCGGCATAGGCGGCGATGGCGGCACTATGTTGTGGCTCGCGCGCCAGCACGCCCTGCAGCAGTTTGTCGGCGGCGGCGTATTGTTTCAGCTCGCCGCGCACTTCGGCCAGCGCGATCTGGGCTGTTGCGTCCCGTGGGTCGAGTGTGATTGCTTGCTCGATCAGCTTTTGTGCCAGCGCCAGGTCGCCCGCCTGGCGCGCCAGATTGGCGTTTTGCAGCCGGCTCCAGTAGCGTGCGTTGCCCAGTGCGCTGCGCCATTGGCTGGCCTTGCCCAGTTTGCTGGCGCGCTCCAGCAAGGACTGGGCGTCAGTGAAACGTTGCTGACGCAAGCGGATTACCCCCAGGCCGCCGA
>CANFGA010000290.1 GCA_947446335.1 Oxalobacteraceae bacterium
CCGGGCTGAAATGTCGAAGCGGCGAAGGGAAACAGCATCGGAAGCCAACCGGGCATCGCAGTTTTGCATGCCCATTTTGCTCCAGAATATGTATCCATTATAACCCTCGCAGATGGCCTTTTCCAAAGGCGCGCCGTGCTGGCGTGCAAAATGGCGCGGCGGACAAACTCACGCAGCAGAGATGTCGCCTCTGGCACCGGCAAGCCACGGCTTCGACAAATCACGGACAGGTTTTATTGGCGCGGTGGCCCTTGGCCAGGGCTTCGGCTTGCGTCATGTAGAGGCCGGCCTTGGTCTTGCCGTAATAGCGGGTGCCGGCGCAGTGATACACATTCGATGCCGTGTTCACCCATACCTTGCCATCACCGCCGCCTGGCACCGCAGGCTTGTCGAGCGCAGCAGCCGGCTTGTTTGCAGGCGTCGCCGTCGATGGCGGCTGCGGCGCCGAAGCCGCCATCGGATTGGCAACCATCACCCCCTTGCTCTGCGCAGGGGCGCCAGTTTGTGCGTGGACCTGGCCGGCCAACAGCAGTGCGGCGCTCAAGGCCAGCGATTTCATCAGATGTTTCATTTTTTCCTTTATTCGATCTGGTTTTGCAATCGGCATGCGCGCGCAACATGATACTGCACCATTGCGCCGCCTCAAGCACACGCCAGACTCGCTCGCTACCATCTGATGAACCTGTCCACCGGCCAGGCATACGAGGATCAGCCATGTCGATAACCATTGCCAGCCGCATCATCGTCTTGCTGTGCTGGGCATGCGGCGCCAGCTGCCGCGCGCAGGCGCCGGAGCGCGGCGTAATCGTCGAGCAATCGCTGCAATCCTACGTCGTCAACCGCGACGGCAGTTACACGCTCACCGTCGACGAGGTGCGCGCCATCGTAGAACAGCGTGCCATCGCCGCCCACAGCCAGCATGGGATCGCGTACAACCGCAGCCTGGATCGGCTGCAAGATGTCACGGCGCATACCCGCAAACCGGACGGGCGCCAGCTGGCTGCGGGATCGGACCGGAGCGCGGATCGGGCGCTTCCGGCTGCAGTGGCCATGCCCGGCGCCATGCGGGTGCGCATGGTGACATTCCCTTCCGCCGCCGTGGGCGACAAGCTGGTGCTGCATTACGTCATCCACCGGCCCAGGGCGCTGTTGCCCGGCCATTTCGACGACCTGTCGTCGTCCGGGTTCGATCTGAACCGGCAATTCATCGTCAGCTACGACATGCCGGCCGGCATGCCCTTGCATGCGGATGCGGTCGGATTCAGGGAGCTTGCAGCGCCACAAGCGCCGGGGCGCAGACGCTACCGCTGGCAATATGTGCCGGGCAAAAACAAGACCATCGAAGCCGATGCGGTCAGCGACCTCGATGACGGCAAGCGTCTGGCGGTGTCGACCTTTGCCGACTATGGCGAGTTCGCGCTGGCGTTGCGCACCCGGCATCAGCACAGATCCGTACCGGCCATCGAGGCGCTGGCGGCGCGCCTGGTCGCCGGTTTGCCGGGCCAGCGCAGCAAGGTGCTGGCGCTGGCCAACTGGGTGCGCCAGCATGTGCGCCATGTTGGCGCCCCGGTCGGGAGCGGCGATCTGGCGCCGCATCGCGCTGAGGAAGTGCTTGCACGGCGCCAGGGCGACAGCATCGATCACGCCAACTTGCTGGCGGCGCTGCTGCAAGCTGCCGGCATCGACAGCAGTCGGGCGCTGGTCAATGGCGAGAATGCCTATCGGCTGCCGCGCACGCCGACGCTGGGCATCTTGAACCACATGATCACTTACGTGCCCAGCCTGGACCTGTTCCTCGATACCACGTCAAGCTCGAGCGCCGCCGGCTATCTGCCGCTGCAGATTCTGGGCAAGCCGGCGCTCTTGATCGGATCGGGCCAACTGGCCAGCACGCCGGCGTTCCAGCTCGAACACGGCAGCAACCGCATCGAGTTTCAGGTGGCCAGTAGCGGCGCCAGTCGCTTTCGCGTCATCAAGACGTCCAGCGGCGCGCTCGCCGAGCCCTACCGGCAAGCGATGCGCGAAGCCAGTCCAGCAGTGCGCGAGCGCATGGTCGCTCGCATGCTGCGCGCCAACGGGCATCAGGGCGACGGCATCGTCGACGCCGGTCAGCTTGACGACAATGGCGACCGTTACCAGATGGTATTTGCCGGCATCAGTGCACATTTCGCCAACTTGCCGGGCCCGACCGGGATCGCCACCTCGCTCAATTTCTGGGGCGGCTTGCCTGAGTCGGTGGCAGCGCTGATACAGGCCAAAGCGCGCCACCAGGACTTCGTCTGCCATGGCGTTGACCGCACCGATGACATCACCTTCGAATTCGCCCCCGGCGTGCAGATACTGGCGCTGCCGAACATGCTTGCGCTGCACGCAAGCGGGCTCGATTACCGGGCCGATTATCTGCGCCAGGGCAATACCGTGACGGTGCGGCGCCATGTCCAGTTCAGCCCGGTCGCCGCAGTCTGTTCGGCGCTCGATTACCAACGCTGGCAACCGCTGCTGGAACAGATCCGGCGCGACTTGAAAAGCCGGATCATCGTGCAAACTTTGTAGAGCCTATACGGTGTGCAGTTGCAGCAGCGCGGCGTCGAACTTGCCCTCGCACAGCAGCGGCAACACGCGCAAGCTCTTCTCGATCGCTTCCTCGATCAAGACTTGCTCTTCCTTGCGCGGACGGTGCAACACATAGTCGGCCACCGCCTGTTGCGAAGCCTGGGTGCGCGGATGGCCGATGCCCAGACGCAAACGCCAATAATCCTGGGTTCCCAGCGCGGCGGTGATGTCCTTCAAGCCATTGTGACCACCGGCGGAACCGCCCTTCTTCATCTTCGCCACGCCGGGCGAAAGGTCGAGTTCATCGTGCACGACCAGGATTTCATCGGCGGCGATCTTGTAAAAGCGCGCCAGGGTGCCGACCGATAGACCGGAGCGGTTCATGAAAGTCTGAGGCTCGAGCAGCCACAGTTCATGGCCGGCGAGCGCGCTTTTGGCGACTTGCGCCTGAAAGCGCGTCTCGCGCTGCAAGCGGGTTCCCGGCAAGCTGTTGGCGAGATTGTCCACCAGCCAGAAGCCTGCATTGTGGCGGGTTGTTTCATATTCGGGGCCGGGATTGCCCAGGCCGACGATGAGGCGTATTGACATGTCGTTCCAAGATGGGTGAAGCATGAATCGGGTACCGCAAAATACAGGATGGAGCAGCGTGATTATCGCGCACCCGGTGCAGCCCGGCACAAGCCGGCCAAGCTGGCAGCATCAAGTGCTGTTACGCGCCGAGCCAGGCTTGGCAAGGCCAGGTTTGCCAAACGCATCGGCCAGCGACATGATCTTGCCGGTGTCGGTGGCATCATAGCCGGACAGCGCGTCGACCGTTGCGCGAAATGAACTGGATTGCAAGATGCTGATCGTTTGCCGAATCAAAGGATCATCCAGCGCCGCGCGCGGCAGCGCAAAGAAATAGCGTTCGCGTGCCAATTCGATGAAATCGAGGTCGAAGCGCTGCGCCGCCGTTTGCACCCCGAAACCGACATCGGCCATGCCGCTGGCGATGTAGGCGGCGACGGCAGAATGGGTGAATTCGGCGCTCTGATAGCCATTGATGGCATCGGGTGACAAGGCAGCCCCCGCCAGCATCAAGTCCAGCAGCGTGCGCGTGCCCGAGCCGGCCTGGCGATTGACGAAACGCACGCCGCTGCCGGCCAGATCCTGCAAGGTGCGTATCGCCAGCGGATTGCCGGCGGCAACAAACAAGCCCTGGCGCCGCACAGCCAGATGGATCAGGCAATGCGTCTTCGGATTGAGCCACTGCGCATACAGCGCCACCGCCGGCCCCTCGAATTGACCCAGCGGCACGTGAAAACCGGCCAGGTCGCACTCGCCCCGGAACAGCGCCGCCACCGCATCGGTGCTGCTGCGGTAGAGCAGTTCGGTCGGCAATTGGGCCTCTTGCATCTCGTTGAGCAGGGCCGCCACCGCGAAACCATGGCTGGCGTGCAAGCGGATGGCCTTCGACTTTCTGGCCAGGATCTTGTTGATTTCATGTTCGAGTTCGGAAGACAGGCTTTCCAGTATCGGCGACAGGCGCGCCGCGATCCGGCGCTCGGCCCAGATCAGCCTCTCAGCCAGCGGGGTCAAGCTGGTGCCGCGTCCGCGCCCCTTGTCCATCAGCGTTGCGCCGAAGTGCCTTTCAGCCGAGCGCAGCAAGCCCCAGGCGTGACGATACGACAATCCGGCGCTGACGGCAGCCTTGGCGATCGATCCGTCTTGCTGTATCGCCAGCAACAGTTGCAGCAGCATCGCCATGTCCAGAGCCGGATCCGCTGCATTGCTGATTTTCCAGTGCGGCGCGATGGTCACTTTATACATAAGAAAAATTGAACTTTTTCATCGTTTCAGCGAGCGATCCGAAATGGGGTCTTGATCGAACAATCGAAAAAAAACCCGCCAGGCGGGTTTTTTCAGTGTTGCTTGCAGCAGGCTGAGAATTACTTCTTCGCAGCTGGCTTTCCTTTTGCAGGAGCAGCAGCAGCATCGGCAGCAGGTGCAGCAGCTTCAGCCGAAACGTGGCCAGCTGGAACCGATGCGGTAGCGACGGTCTGGTTCGAACCATGGGCGATCACGGTGACGCCTTTTGGCAACACCACGGCGCTCAGATGGATCGAGCTGCCGACGTCGATTTCGGACAGGTCGACGGTGATGAACTCTGGCAAGTCGGCTGGCAGGCACAATACTTCGACTTCCGACATCACATGGCTGATCGTTGCAGCATGCAACTTGACAGCTGGCGACAGTTCGGCGTTGGCGAAATGCAGCGCAACTTTCATGCGGACATTGTGGCCGGCTTCGACGCGCTGGAAGTCAGCGTGCAAGACCAGTTGTTTGAACGCGTGGACTTGGAAGTCGCGCAGCAAGACTTGCTGGGAAAC
>CANFGA010000291.1 GCA_947446335.1 Oxalobacteraceae bacterium
ACGCCGGCGCCGCCAAACAGACCGGCCTTGCCGCCACGCTCGAGCGGCACCAGCACATCGATGACCTTGATGCCGGTTTCAAAGATTTCGGACTTGGTGGAGCGCTGGGTCAACGGCGGCGGCGCATTGTGCACCGAGCGCCATTCGACGTCGACTGGCGCAGGTTGACGGTCGATGGCATTGCCAAAGACATCGAACATGCGTGAAAGAATGGTCTTGCCGACCGGCGTGCGCAGCGGCGCGCCGGTATCTTCGACCACCGCGCCGCGCGCCAGGCCCTGAGTCGCCGTCAGCGCAATGGCGCGCACATGATGCGCGTCGCGCTGGGCTTGGACCTCGACGATGATGCGGCCCTGATCGGCATGCAACACCGTGTGTATTGCAGGCAGAGGACCATCGAAACGGATGTCGACCACGCTGCCGCGCACTGCTACCACCGACCCCAGATTGGGGCCAAGACTATGCATTTGCATCCATCGATTATTCCCCCGCCCTGATGATTAATCCCGATGGATAGTCGGTCTCCGGCAATGTCTTTATGCTATTTTGTAAATACAATAACACCAATCACACAATGATAAAAGGGTTAATTGTGTACAAGATTGCAATTACCGGAACAAGGCGCGGGGGGCCGGGCACGGCGCTTCAATGCAGTTCTAGCGTTGTTCGGCACCCAGCGTGAAGATTTCAAAGCCGCTTGCAGTGACCGCGAGCGTGTGTTCGAATTGTGCCGACAGCGAATGATCCTTGGTCACCGTGGTCCATTTGTCGGGCAAGACCTTGACGTGGTAAGTGCCAACATTGATCATCGGTTCGATCGTGAAAATCATCCCCTCTTCGAGTACCACGCCGGTGCCAGGCTGGCCGTAATGCATGACCTGAGGCGCATCGTGGAACTTCTGGCCGACGCCATGGCCGCAAAAATCGCGCACCGAAGAAAAGCCCTGGCCGCGCGCCACCGCATCGATCGCCGCGCCGACGTCGCCGAGCGTCACGCCCGGGCGCACGATGGAAATGCCAGCCATCATCGCGTCATACGCAGTCTTCACCAGGCGCGCGGCCAGGATCGAGACTTCTCCGACTTCGAAGGTGCGGCTGGTGTCGCCATGCCAGCCATTGAACTTGGGTGTGACATCGATATTGACGATGTCGCCGGTGCGCAAAATCTTGGTGGCCGACGGCACGCCGTGCGTCACCACGTGGTTGACCGAAATGCAGCTGGCGTGCTTGTAGCCGTGGTAATCGATGGTGGCGGGAATGCTGCCGGCGGCGCGCATGAAGTCTTCGCACAAGGTATCGAGCTCTGCAGTCGAGACGCCGGCCTTGATGTAGGGAGCGATGAAGTCGAGGGTGTCGGCTGCAATCTTGCCGGCGACGCGCATGGCGGCCAGGCCTTCTTCGTCGTGCAGAGGAATTTTTTTGCCGTAATCGAGCTGAGTGGAATAGCGCATGGTCATTTCAGTGTGGTTGGCCGGCCCAGGTGCGTACCGCATCGTGCGATACGCGCAACAGAGCGTCGGCGCAGAGAGGAATCGGCTGATGCAAGATCAGATAAGGCTTGACGATGGCGATGGGCGCATCGATCAACAGAAAACGTAGTGCTGGCAAGGTTGGCAAGGCGCTGTCGCAAGCTTGCGCGCAGAGCAGAAAGCAGGCATCGAGTTCGGCTTGTTCGGTCTCGATCAAGGCATGCAATTCGGGGACCAAAGGCCCGCCAAAGTCGGGGCCAGTGTCACATTGCAACAAGAATCTGGCATAGATCGGTTTGTCGCGACACCATGTCAACAGTGCGGCGACGCCAACCCAGGTATCGCCATGCTGCCACAGGCTGGCGACCTCATGCCTGAAATCGGACTTCACCTTCAGCCATGCGCGTGCCAGGATGGTGCTGCGCGAATCGAAACGGTGGTAGACAGAGCCGATCGGTGCGCCCGCCTTGACGGCGATCGCGGACATCGACACCGACGCAATGCCGCACTGCGCGGCGATGTCGATGGCGGCGTCGATGAAACTGTTGTCGTTGTATTTTGCTATCCTTACCATCCAAATAGAATATCAATTCCATTTGAATCAGTCAAGGGTAGCGCTGCAACAGAAAACGCCAGTAAACCGCATCAACCGGCGCTGCCGGTGACAATCGCAAACGACAAGATGCGCGGCGGGGGCGTTACACTGGCGGAAGGCGAACCTTTTACGCACCATTTGCAAGGAAATACCAGACCAACCATGACAGCAAGCAAACACAACACGACGGACCATCCGGGTCAGCATCCGGCTTTTGCATGGGATGGCGACACGCTGGTGCTTTACATACTCGGCAAGCCCGGCGACAAACAGGATGCGATCGGCAAGATCCACGGCAATCAATTGCGAGTGAGCGTCACGGCAGCGCCCAGATCCGGCAAGGCGACCGATCACATGGTGCGCTTCCTGGCCAAGCAATTTGGCGTCACGCCAAACGACATCGAGGTCGTTTCCGGACGCATGAATGTCAACAAGAAGTTGCGCATCAAGGCGCCCAGACAATTGCCTTCCGTTATCCCAGCGCGGGAAACGCCATGAAATACGCGCGCCACAACGCAGCAACCGCCCCAGCGCCCAGCGAGCGCGACATCGACTTTCCCAGCCACTTCGAGCAAGCCTGCAAGGACAGTGCCGGCAAGCCGTTTGCCTTCGATAATGACGACATGCGCACGCTGCATCTGGACGATCGTTTCATCCAGAGCGCGATGCGCATTTCAAAGCCCGACGAATTGCTGCTCAGCTATACCCGGGCCATGATGGGATTTTTGCTGTTCAAGCCCCAGCCGCGCCATATCCTGATGATCGGCTTGGGTGGCGGCTCGCTGGCCAAATATTGCCATGCCAAGTTACCGCAAACGCGCATCAGCGTGCTGGAAATCGATAGCGACGTCATCGCGCTGCGCGACCGGTTCCTGATCCCGACCGACGACACGCGCTTTCGCATCATCCATGCCGATGCCGTCGATTACATCGCCAGCACCAGCGACAAGCCCGACGTGATCTTGCACGATGGTTTTTCCGTCGATGGCTTGGCGCCTGCACTGTGCACGCCATCGTTTTATCGCGCCTGCCACCTTGCACTCGATGCTGACGGGGTGATGGTATCGAACCTGTGGAGCGATGCAAGCGACTTGCGGGCCTTGATGCAGCGCCTGCACGCCGTCTTCGACGCACGCTTGTGGTGGTGCGGTGCGGGCGAGAATGTCAATCGCATCGTTTTTTCAGTCAAGGGCGCCGCGCCCCTGCTGCAAGAGACGCTGCAAAAGCGCGCCACCCAATTCGATTTGCGCCAAAACCTGCTTCTTTGCGCCCTGCTCGAGAGCATGCAAAGCGCCGAAGGAAAAAGTGCCGCCGCCTTCGAGAAGATCGCAGGCAACGAGATGCAAGCTGCATTCATGTTGCTCGATGACGACTGATGAAGCCGAATGCAAAGCAAAATACGAAGCCAGATACATTTTGTAACGCACATTACCAAATCTGGCTGGGTGAATCTCTTTTTTAGGTGTCTAATGGCAACATCAGAAGAAAAACACCAATCCAGATCATCCACACAGGGAGTTCACATGAACAAAAAATCGATCATCTCTACCGCCATCGCCGTGCTCTTGACCGTCAGTACCTCGGTCGCCCTGGCCCAGGGTCGCGGCAATGACCGCAATGACAACAATGACCGCCGCGACGACAACCGCGGCCAGCAGCAGCACCAGCGTCCCGACCATGACAATTACAGAGACAATGGGCGCAATGACCGACAGGACTATCGGGCACGCGGCAACGACCGGGGCCAGTCGGCGCGCGGAGCAGGCCCGCGCCACGACATGCGCCGGGGCGGTCGCATTTCGAATGAATATCGCGGCAACCAGTATGTCGTCAACGACTGGCGCGGCCACCATTTGAGCGCGCCACCGCGCGGCTCCCATTGGGTCCAGACCGGCGGCGACTACGTGCTGGTTGCCGTGGCGACCGGCATCATCGCCCAGATCCTGCTGTCGAACTAAGCTCAGAACCAGGTGCCAGGCTCAATCGGAGCTGCCATCGCGCAAACTGGCCGATGACATTGCTCCCCGATTGACCCTGGCACCGCATGCTAGAGCTATCACTTCGCCGCGACAGGCCGCACCGATTCCAGGTAAGTCTTGATCGACCATGCCGATTCCTGACTGAGCATGGCTTCGAAAGGCGGCATGTAGACGGCGCCATTGCGCACCTTGCCTTTGCGTACCGACAATGCATAGTACGCATCGATTTCCTTGAAGCACGCCTGCTTCTTGGCTTCATCCTTTTGTATCAGGCAGTCGCGATCAAGCTGGCGCAAATCCGGCGCAATACCGCCCGAGATCGCTTGCAAGCCGTGGCAGCGTGCGCAATTTTGCGCATAGGCCGAGTCGCCTATGCCGATTGCCTGCTTGTTGCCACGGTAGGGATTGTCTTCGCGCCACTTGTCGCCCAGCGCCGGCAGCGCCTTGGTGCTGGCTGCCGGGGCATCAACTTGCGCCTGTGCCAGCGGACTGAAAACACAAGCGGCGGCCAGCAACAAGCTGGACAAGGAAATGGAAAATGCAGTTTTCATGGTGAATTATCTCGATAAGCCAGATACGTGAACTGACGCCAGGGTTGCGCTGTTCTGGCGCACGCACAAGCAACAGATGAAAAATCAGGCGTCATTTCTGAACAACATGGAATGCTGGACCAGACCCGACGCACGTCGATAGCAAAAAAAAGCCGGCAGCGCCGGCAAGGGGAGACTATTGCTGCTTGCCTGGCGCGCATGCGCCAGGCATCACATCATTACTTCGGTGCCAGCTTGAATACCCAGACCGAACCGCCCGGCTCCAGATAGCTCACTTTCGAGGCGATCTCGCCGCCCCACAGCGGCACTGCACCACCCCAGCCAGAG
>CANFGA010000292.1 GCA_947446335.1 Oxalobacteraceae bacterium
CGCGCACGGCCAGCACGAATTCATCGGGCCGCAAGTCCTTGTGCTGATAGCCGAGGTAAAAGTCTTCCAGCGCCAGCACGCGTACTCCAGCGACACCTTGCAACACTACCTGCGCGCCTAACGCGATCAGCCACGGCATCGAGTCGCCGATCGGCGAACCGTTGGCGACGTTGCCACCCAGCGTGCCGACATTGCGGATCGGCTTCGATGCAAAGCGTTGCCAGATGTCGGTCAACTGAGCCGGGTAATGGCGCGCCAAGGCAGCATAGGCGGCATCGAGCGTGACGCCGGCACCGATCTCGAGCATGCCAGCGGACTCGACGATCTGCTGCAGGGCCGCGACCTGGCCCAGGTAAATGATGTCGCCCGGATCGCGCATTTGCTTGGTCACCCACAGGCCGACATCGGTGCCGCCGGCCAGCAGGCAAGCCTTGGGATGGTCGGCGCGCAGTTGCACCAATTCATCGATGGTGCGCGGCGCGTGAAATTGCCGGCCGCCGGCTTCATACACCGTCGCGGCGCTGCGCTGCAACGCTTGCAATTGCAGCGCCAGCGCGGCGCGGTCAAACCGGACGTGCGGCAATTGCTGCATCCGCCGCGCGGCGTCGATGATCGGGCGATAACCGGTGCAGCGGCACAGATTGCCCGAGAGCGCGCTATCGATCTCGCTGCGCGGCAGTGCAGATCGATCATCGCTCTCGAGATCATCAAGCTTCAAATACAGCGCCCACAGCGACATCACGAAGCCCGGCGTGCAAAAGCCGCACTGCGAAGCGTGGCACTCGACCAGCGCCTGCTGAACCGGATGCAAACCTGTGGCAGTGGCCACATCCTCGACCGAAAACAGCGCGCGACCGTCCAGCGTGGGCATCAGCTGGATGCAGGAATTGACGGCCTTGAATTCGACTTCGCCATCATTGAAGCTGCCGATGACGACCATGCAAGCGCCGCAATCGCCCTCGGCGCACCCTTCCTTGGTGCCGGTGCAATGCAAGTCTTCACGCAAATGCTGCAGCACCGTTTGCGTGGGAGCAACGTCGCTGACCTGGTGCAGCGCGCCTTGAAAATAAAAACGGATCGGTTCCGACATGCTTGCTGCGCTCCTGCGGTTGATGTGCTGTTGCCAATGCTACTACTACCGACGATCATCAAGGTATTCCAGCTAACAAGATCAAGCTGGACCTTCCATTCTTCGTGCTGCCGCGACCATGACGGTCATGCTCGGTACGGGTGCTGCGCATGCCAATGTTCGGCGATGTCGATGCGGCGCGCAACCCAGACCTGCTCGTGGCCCTGGACATAATCGAGAAAACGCGCCAGCGCCGCAGCGCGCGCCGGCCGGCCGGCCAGGCGGCAATGCAAGCCGACCGACAACATCTTGGGCGCATTCAAGCCATCGGGATCGCCCTCGGCGTACAGCACGTCGAAGGCATCCTTCAGATAGTCGAAAAACTGGGTACCAGAATTGAAACCCTGCATCGCGGCAAAGCGCATGTCGTTGGTGTCGAGCGCATACGGCACCACCAGATGCGGCCGGATGACAGGAGCGCCAAGCACATCGGTGCAGGCGACTTGCTGCCAGAACGGCAAGTCATCGCCGTAATGGTCGGCATCGTAGCGAAAACCACCGTGCTCGACGATCAACTGGCGCGTATGCGGAGAATCGCGCCCGGTGTACCAGCCAACGGGCGCGCTGCCGGTCAATTCCCGAAAAATCGCCACCGCTTCTGCAAGGTGAGCGCGTTCGGTATCGGGATCGATGTTCTGATAAGAAATCCAGCGCAAGCCGTGGCAGGCGATCTCGTGGCCCAGATCCTGAAAAGCCTGGGTCGCGTCAGGATTGCGCTTGAGTGCCATCGCCACGCCGAATACCGTCAACGGCATGCCGCGCTGCTCGAACAGGCGCAGCAAGCGCCACACGCCGGCGCGCGAACCGTATTCGTAGATCGACTCCATGCTCAGGTGGCGATTGGGGAACGCTTGCGCGCCGATGATTTCGGACAAGAAGGTTTCCGAGGCCGCATCGCCGTGCAGCACATTGTTTTCACTGCCCTCTTCGTAGTTCAACACGAATTGCAGCGCGATGCGGGCCTGGCCCGGCCAGCGCGGATGGGGCGGCGTGCGGCCATAACCGATCAGGTCGCGCGGATAATTGTCGTAGGTGCTCATCAAGGGGCTCGCAGTAACGAATCGGATTCGAAAAAAATGACTATGATGAATAATATAGGCTGCAGCGCGCGCAGGTATATGATTTCGGAAATAGTCCATATCCGGCATCCCGTTTTCTGCCGTAGCCAATCCCGGCTGCGGCAACGGTTCCGCCCCACAATCAGCGTCCACAAAGGGAATGACAATGGCAAAACTCAGCACACATGTGCTCGATATCGCGCAAGGCAAGCCGGCAGCCGGAGTCAAGGTTGCGCTGTTTTCGGTGACCGAACACGCCAAGGTGCTCATCAAGACGGAACTCACCAATCTTGAGGGCCGTTGCAGCGCAGCGTTGCTCGAAGGCGACGCGATGCAAGCGGGACGGTATGAACTGGTGTTCGGTGCCGGCGACTATTTCGCCGCGCAAGGAATCACGCTGCCGACGCCGCGTTTCATCGATCTGGTCACGCTGGCCTTCGGCATCGCCGATCCGGACCAGAATTACCATGTGCCGCTGGTAGTATCACCCTGGTCCTATTCGACCTATCGCGGCAGCTAGGAATCGGTCTTTACTTTAGCTTAAGAAACATCGAGCCTGCCCATGAGCACCGGCAGCGAGCCGCTGCGCCGCCGAAGTGATCCAGCGCAAGAATTGCTCGATCGAGGTGGGAAAATGCAGCGCAGCGGCGCAAAAAGCCACCCTTGGTGCGCCATGAGCCCCGAAATCATGACAAAACATGATAAATTGGCGCAGTTGTTGGATCCGCTCATTGCCAGGATCAGGACCGGTAGCAGGACCAAAGCCAGGTTTTCGATCGCAAGCAGCCGATCCAGCATCAGGCAAGGGACAGTCGCCAGCGTCATGGTCACGCCCTCCGGATCGACGTTTTTCTGACTGCACCATGGCGGCAATTCTACCCAACCCGGCTTCAAGCAATGCCATGTCAGGTCTGGCGCGCGCGCTGCTGCAGGCGGGGCACTTGAGTGCACTGGAAGTCGATGCACTGGAAAGGAAAGCGGCGGCTGAAAAAACCGGCTTCATCGATGCCCTGCTCGATAGCAAGACATTGTCGTCCGATGCGCTGGCGCGCTTTTGCTCCGAAACATTTGCCTATCCCTTGATGGATTTGCACGCCTTCGATGTCGATGCGCTGCCCGCCAAGCTGATCGACGCCAGGCTGATGCAAAACCTGCGCGCCATTGCACTGTCGAAGCGCGGCAACCGGATCGTGGTCGCCATTTCAGACCCGACCAATACCCAGGCGCTGGACCAGATCAAGTTCCAGACCGAATCGATGGTCGAACCGGTGATCGTGCGTCACGATCTGCTGCTGCAATGGCTGGCCAGCCTGGGCAAAAGCCTGGAACAAAATATCAGCGACTTGATCGGCGACGAACAGAACATCGTGTTCGCCGAGGATGAGCCAGTTGCCCTGACGCAAGATGCCGGCGTCAACGAAATCGAAGACGCCCCCATCGTCAAGTTTCTGAACAAGGTGCTGATCGACGCCGTCAACATGGGCGCATCCGACATCCATTTCGAGCCGTTCGAAAAATTTTACCGGATCCGGCTGCGGGTCGACGGCGTGCTGCGCGAGCACGCGCAACCGCCGGTATCGATCAAGGAAAAGCTGGTATCGCGCATCAAGGTGTTGTCGCGGCTCGACATCTCGGAAAAACGCATCCCGCAAGACGGGCGCATGCGGCTGATCCTCTCGCCCACCAAGACCATCGACTTGCGCGTATCGACGCTGCCCACGCTGTTCGGCGAAAAAACCGTGATGCGGATCCTGGATCCGACCCAGGCCCAGATGGGGATCGATGCGCTCGGCTACGAGCCGGACCAGAAGGCGCTGCTGCTGGCCGCGATACAGCGCCCGTATGGCATGGTGCTGGTGACCGGCCCGACCGGCTCGGGCAAGACCGTGTCGCTGTACACCTGCCTGAACGTGATCAACCAGCCCGGCATCAACATTTCTACCGCAGAAGACCCGGCCGAGATCAATCTGCCCGGGGTCAACCAGGTCAACGTCAATGAAAAAGCCGGCCTCACTTTTGCGGCCGCGCTCAAATCATTTCTGCGTCAGGATCCGGACGTGATCATGGTCGGCGAAATCCGCGACCTGGAAACGGCCGACATCGCGATCAAGGCGGCGCAGACCGGCCACATGGTGTTTTCGACGCTGCACACCAACGATGCGCCATCGACGCTGACACGGCTGATGAACATGGGCGTGGCGCCATTCAACATCGCCTCGTCGGTCATCATGATCACCGCGCAGCGCCTGACGCGCCGCCTGTGCACCTGCAAGCAACCGGCCGTGGTGCTGGACCAGATCCTGCTGAAGGCCGGCTACAGCCCGGAAGAGCTCGACGGCAGCTGGCAACCCTACGGTCCGGTCGGCTGCGCGCGCTGCAATGGCGGCGGCTACAAGGGCCGCATCGGCATCTACCAGATCATGCCGATCACCGCAGCCATCGAAAAGATCATCCTGGCCAGCGGCAATGCGATCGAAATCGCGGCCCAGTCGGAACGCGAAGGCGTCAAATCGCTGCGCCAGGCCGGCCTGGCCAAGGTCCGGCAAGGCTTGACCAGCCTCGAAGAAGTGCTCGGCTGCACCAACGAATAGGACGCTCATCATGGCTACATCAGGCAAGATCGCTGTTGGCAACTTGAACAAGGATGCGGTCTATGCCTGGGAAGGCAAGGACAAGAGCGGCAAGACGGTGCGCGGCGAGTTGCGCGCCGGCGGCGAGGCCTTGGTCAA
>CANFGA010000293.1 GCA_947446335.1 Oxalobacteraceae bacterium
CTTGGTGCGCGATGACAAAATGCATTCATTTGGAGCGCAACATGCACCAACTGCGCGCTTTTTGATATTGGCACCGTTGCCGTTGCTGATAGTTGACGCGAAATTTGTGCTGGCACAATCTTTGCGTTAATTGCAAGCATGACTATCCAAACCGTACCCGCCGCCATCGAATTGATCGCTCTGACCAAACGCTTTGCCCAAGGCAAACCGGCCGTCGACAACATCAATTTGCGCATTGCCAGCGGCAGCTATTGTTGCCTGCTCGGTCCCTCGGGTTGTGGCAAGAGCACGACGCTGCGCATGATCGCCGGACACGAGAGCGTCACCAGCGGTGACATTCTGTTGGAAAACCGTAACATCACCGATCGGCCCGCTGCGGCGCGCGGCACGGCGATGATGTTCCAGAGTTTTGCGCTGTTTCCGCATCTGTCGGCGCTCGACAATGTCGCCTTCAGCCTGAAGATGAAGGGCATCGCCCGCGATGAGCGGCTCAAAAAAGCCAACGACTTGCTCGAGCGCGTCGCGATGGGCCATCTGGCGCAGCGCAAACCGGACGAACTCTCCGGTGGCCAGCAACAGCGCGTTGCGCTGGCGCGGGCCTTGATCACCGAGCCGCGCGTCTTGCTGCTCGACGAGCCGCTGTCGGCGCTCGACCCGTTCTTGCGCATTCAGATGCGGGCCGAATTGCGGCGCTGGCAAAAGGAACTGGGCTTGACCTTCATCCATGTCACCCACTCGCAAGAAGAAGCGATGGCGCTGGCCGACACGATGGTGGTCATGAACCACGGCTTGATCGAACAGGTCGGCTCGCCGCACACCATCTACAACCGTCCGGCCAATGAATTCGTCGCCCGCTTCATGGGTGGACATAACGTGCTCGATACACCCGCAGGCAGAATCGGCGTGCGCACCGATCACATGCAGATCACGCCAGGCAGCGCGGCGCAGCTTGACGGCGCGCACAACAAGCGCGCTGTCATCACCGATGTCGAATACCAGGGCACCTATGTGCTGCTCGGCTTGCAAAACCCCGGCATCGCCCATACCGCGCACAGCACCGCCGAAATGTCGGTGATGCTGTCCGAAGCGCGCTTTGCCGAGCATCCCTATGCGGTAGGCGAGCAGGTGCAGCTGTCATGGCTGCCCGAGGCCGCCCATGCATTGCAAGCGGCTGGCGCCATGTAAGTACTGTCCTGGCACGCCATCGATCCGGCGTGCCGCTTTTCATCCACACGCAGTTTTACCCACCCCCGAAGGAGCTTGCACAATGTCCGATTTTCTCACTGATCCACCGATCAAGAGTCCTGTCATCTTGCAACGCCGCACCGTGCTCAAGGGCGTCGCCGGCATCCTCGCTGCCGGCATCTTTCCAGCCGTGCACGCACAAGAAAAAATCGTGCTGCGCTACCTCGGCACCGCCGTCAATCAAGACCGCGCCATCGCTGAAAAATTCAAGGCCGACACCGGCATCACGATCCAGTACGTGGCGGTCAGCACCGACGATGTGATCAAGCGCGCGGTGACGGCGCCGAACAGTTTTGACTTGATTGATGCCGAATATTTCTCGCTCAAGAAGATCATTCCGACTGGCAACCTGCGCGGCATCGATGTCAAGCGCATCAAGAACGCCGGCAAGATCACGCCCTTGTTTACCACCGGCATGGTGGCAGGCAAGGCGGTCGGCGATCAAGGCACGGCGCCGAAGAAAGTGATTTACCTGGAAGGTGAGAAATCGAAGATTTTCTCCAAAACGCCGACCCAGTTCATGTCGCTCATTCCCACTGTGTACAACGCCGATACGCTCGGCATTCGTCCGGACTTGATCAAGCGCCCGATCACCTCGTGGGCCGAATTGTTGAATCCGGAATTCAAGGGCAAGGCGTCGATACTCAACATTCCATCGATCGGCATCATGGATGCGGCGATGGTGGTCGAAGCCATGGGGATTTACAAATATCCCGACAAGGGCAACATGACCAAGAAGGAGATCGATCTCACCATCAAGACCCTGATCGAAGCCAAAAAAGCCGGCCAATTCCGCAGTCTCTGGAAAGACTTCAACGAATCGGTCAACCTGATGGCGTCGGGCGAAGTCGTGATCCAGTCGATGTGGTCGCCCGCCGTGACGGCAGTGCGCAGCAAAGGCATCGCCTGCACTTTTCAGCCACTCAAGGAAGGCTCGCGCGCCTGGGCCGCCGGATTCGGTTTGCCGTCCACGCTGTCGGGCAAGAAGCTCGACGGTGCCTACGAATTCATCAACTGGTTCCTCGACGGCTGGGCCGGCGCTCACCTGAACCGCCAGGGCTACTACAGCGCGGTGCTGGAGACGGCCAAAGCCAATATGGAAGCCTATGAATGGGCTTACTGGATGGAAGGCAAGGCCGCAACCAAGGACATCAAGGGTCCCAACGGCACCATGCTGGCCAAGATCGGCGAGATCCGCGACGGCGGCAGTTACGAGGCGCGCATGGGCAGCATCAATTGCTGGAATGCGGTGATGGATGAAAACAATTACATGGTGCAAAAGTGGAATGAGTTTGTTGCAGCCTGAACCACCAAGACCGGAAGTGAGATCATCATGAGTTCAAGTACCAAGCAATCACTTGCCACCTCGTCACTTCCGGTGTCGGCAGCGCCACCGGGTCGCAATATCGGACCCTGGTGGCAGGCCGCGCCTTTGACCTCGGTCTTCGTGCTGTTTTTTTTGATTCCGCTGGCGCTGATCCTGATGGTTAGTTTCTGGGACTTCAACGAGTATGAATTGTTGCCCGGTTTTACCTTCAAAAATTATGCGTCGATCTTCGAAGGGTGCAGCAATACCGGCGACCTGTGCGTCACGTTCAGCACTTATTTGTCCACGTTCAAGTTCAGTTTTCTGGTCTGGCTGATCACGCTGGTGGTCGGTTTCACGGTGTCCTATTTCCTGGCGTTTCACGTGCGCTCGCGCGCCATGCAAACGCTGTTGTTCGTGCTGTGCACGATCCCGTTCTGGACTTCGAACGTGATCCGGATGATTTCGTGGGTGCCGCTGTTGGGCCGCAACGGCCTGGTCAACCAGAGCCTGGTCGGCAGCGGCCTGGTCAATGAACCGGTGGACTGGTTTTTGTTCTCCGATTTCTCGGTCGTGCTCGCGTTCGTGCACCTGTACACGATGTTCATGATCGTCCCCATTTTCAACTCGATGATGCGGATCGATCGCAGCTTGCTCGAAGCGGCCAACGACAGCGGCGCCACGGCCTGGCAAACGCTGTGGAACGTGGTCGTGCCGCTCTCGCGCACCGGCATCATCATCGGCTCGATCTTCGTCATCACCATCGTCATGGGCGACTTCGTCACCATCGGCGTGATGGGCGGACAAATGATCGCCTCGATCGGCAAGATCATTCAGGTCCAAACGTCTTACCTGCAATTTCCGCTGGCAGCGGCCAATGCCGTGATCTTGCTGGCGCTGGTATTGATGATCATCTGGGCGCTGACGCGGCTGGTCGATATTCGAAAGGAACTGTGACATGATCCGCACCAAAGCGGCACCGGGCTACCGGCTGCTGGCCCTGTTCTTTGCACTGTTCGTGCTATTCATGTACGGACCGATGCTGGTCATCGTCGTGCTCAGTTTTCAGGGGCCGCAAGGCGGCTTGACCTTTCCGCTGCGCGGCCTGTCCCTGCACTGGTTTCGTGAACTGGCTCAAGGGCTGGGCGTGGTCGACATCGGCGCCGCGCTGCGCCGTTCGCTGGGTCTGGGCCTGGCGGTGATGCTATTCACCGTCGCGTTTTCGGTGCTGGCCGGACTGGCGTTTCGCAAGAAACTCGCCGGCGGCAATGCGCTGTTCTTCGTCGTCGTCGCCAGCTTGATCATGCCCTCGATCATCGTTTCGCTCGGGATCGGCCTGGAGTTTCGCCTGTTAGACGCCGGCATCAAGAAAGCGCTGGAACTGTTGGGCATGCAACAGACGCTGGACGGCTATGGCACGTCGCTGGGCTTGTTCACCTCGGCGCTGGGGGCGCACCTGACCTGGACGCTGCCATTCGGGCTGTTGATCATGTTCGCCGTCTTCAACCGCTTCAACCCCGCTTTTGAAGAAGCCGCACGCGACCTGGGCGCTTCGCCGTGGCAGGGGTTTCGCCACGTCGTGCTGCCCCTGATTGCGCCGGCGGTCGTGGGCATCGGCATGTTCGGCTTCACGCTGAGCTGGGATGAAATCGCGCGTACCTCGCAAGCGATCGGCGATGTCAACACCTTGCCGCTGGAACTGCAGGGATTGACGACGACCGTGACCACGCCATCGATCTATGCCCTGGGCACCGTCACCACGCTGGTTTCGTTCATCGTGATGGGGCTGGCGATGGGGCTGGTCAAATTGCTGGGTCGACGCAAGTCGCACGATTGAGAAAGACACCATACATGCTGCTGATCATCAATCCCAATACCTCGCAAAGCGTCAGCGACTTGCTGCACACCCATGCCGAGCAGGCTGCGGGGGCGCAGGTTCATGTGCGCACCGTGACTGCGCGTTTCGGTGCGCCCTACATCGCGTGCGAAGCCAGTTACGCCGTCGCCGCGCATGCCACGCTGGACGCCTGGGCGGCGGCGCTGGCAGGCGATGCACCGCAGCCCAGCGTGGTGCTGATCGGCTGTTTCGGCGATCCGGGCTTGCTGGCGCTGCGTGAAAGCAGCGCGGTGCCGGTCATCGGCCTGGCCGAGGCTGCCTTTGCCGAAGCGGCGCGCCATGGCCGGTTCGCGATCGTCACCGGCGGTGCTCGCTGGCAACCGATGCTGGAACGGCTGGCCCACATGCTGGGCCACGGCGCGGCATTGGCCGGGATTCACACCGTGGCGCCCACCGGGGCTCAACTGGCGCAGGACCCGGTCGCCGCACGCATTTTGTTGACC
>CANFGA010000294.1 GCA_947446335.1 Oxalobacteraceae bacterium
GAGCCAGATCCGGATCGATACGCTGCAGCCGAGTTACCTGATCTTTGGCGGCGGCTTTGATCAAAGCTTCTTGCGCGCCACGGTCAAACGCAGCTTTGATCTGATCGCCAGCGCTGCGATTTGCCTGATCACGCTGCCGATCATGCTCGCAACGGCGCTATGGATCTGGATGGACGATGGCTGCCCTATTTTTTACCGGCAAGAAAGGGTGGGCAAGGATGGACGAATCTTTGTCGTGTTGAAATTTCGCAGCATGCGCAACGATGCCGAGTCGGATGGCAAGCCGGCCTGGGCCGCCCGCAACGATCCGCGCGTCACCAAGATCGGCCATTGGATACGCAAGCTGCGCATCGATGAATTGCCGCAAATGCTCAATGTATTCAAGGGCGAGATGAGTTTCGTCGGGCCCCGTCCCGAGCGCGCTTTTTTTGTCAACCAGCTCAATGCCGAGGTCGCTTATTACAATGTACGCCACGGCATCAAACCCGGCATCACCGGCCTGGCCCAGGTCCGTTATGAATATGGTGCATCGATCGCCGATGCGGTACAGAAATTACAATATGATTTATATTATGTAAAAAATAATAGCCTGTTTCTCGACTTGCTGATCTTGATCGAAACCGTGCAAGTGGTCTTGCTCGGCAAGGGCGGGCGCTGATGCAAGCGAGCTTGAGCGCCAATTTCACGCGCGCCGATATCGCTGCGTTCAGTTATGGCTTGGCTTCGATTGCCTTTTTTTCATTGTCGTTGCTGCTGCTGAGCAATTGGCGCGCGCGGCGCCAGGCCAGGTCGCTTAGCCTGGCATGTGTGCTCACTAGCATCTGGGCCAGCGCCATGGTCGGCCTGGCCGTCGGCGAGCGCGCCGTATCCATCCCATCCGATTTGCTGGAAATACTGCGCAGCGGCGCGTGGATCACCTTCTTGCTGCTGATGCTGAAACTGCCTGCGCCGCGCCTGCGATTGTTGCTGCTCGCCGTGATCATCCTTTCAGTGATGCAACTGGTGGCCAGCACCTTGGCCAGCCAGCGCGCAACGGCATTACCGGCTTCGATGGCCATCATCGCCATGCGCCTGATGCTGGCGGTGTTCGGGATGCTATTGGTGGAGCAACTGTATCGTAATACGCCTGCGCGCGAACGCTGGAACATCAAATTTGCCTGCATCGGCATCGGTGGCTTGTTTGTTTACGATTTTTACCTGTATAGCGATGCCTTGCTGTTTCGTCATGTCAATGGCGATATCTGGGCGGCGCGCGGCCTCGTCAATGCATTGACCGCGCCGCTGCTGGCGGTATCCGCGGCACGCAATCCGGTCTGGGCCCTGGGCTTGTCCGTTTCGCGCCAAATGATGCTGCGCTCGGCCGCGCTGATCGGTTCTGCCGTTTACCTGCTGGCGATGGCTTCGAGCGCCTATTACGTCCGCTATGTTGGCGGGGCCTGGGGCGCGGTGATGCAACTGGTCTGTCTGTTCGGCGCCATGATCTTGCTCGCTGGCTTGCTGTTTTCGGGCACGCTGCGCGCCAAACTGAAAGTGCTGATCAACAAGCATTTCTACAATGCCATTTTTGATTATCGCCAGGAATGGCTGCGTTTCACGCGCTCGCTGTCCGAAGATGGGCCGGCGCTGGCCGAGCGCACTGTGCAGGCGATGGCGCAATTGGTGGAAAGCCCGGCCGGGGCATTGTGGATACGGCGCGAGGGCGGGCGCTGCGAACCGGTTGCGAGCTGGAACATGGCGCCGCAATCAGGTGTGGCGTTGGTCGAGGATGCTTTTTTTCAGTATCTGGAAGCGACGCAATGGGTCATCAACCTGGCCGAATGCGTGCAACAGCCGCAGCGCTATGGCGGTTTGCGGCTGCCGGAATGGCTGCACGGCTCGCCGCGCAGCGGGTCCGAACTGTGGCTGGTCGTGCCGCTGGTGTTGCATGGGAGTCTGTTCGGCTTTGTTGCGCTGGCACGCCCGCGCGCCACGATCAGCTTGAATTGGGAAGTGACGGACTTGCTGAAGATTGCCGGCAGCCAGGCTGCGAGCTATCTTGCGCACCGCGAATCGGCCAATTCCTTGGCAGTCGCGCGTCAGTTTGAATCGTTCAACCGGATGTCGACTTTCATCGTGCACGACTTGAAAAATCTGGTGTTTCAATTATCGCTGCTGCTCAATAATGCCAAGAAGCACAAGGACAAGCCTGAATTTCAACAAGACATGCTCGAGACGCTGGACCATTCGGTCAAGAAAATGACGCTGCTGCTGCAAAAGATGAGTCGCGGCGAAGCGCTTGAGGTCGCCGCACCGCTGCTGATCGAACAATTGCTGACCCAGGCTGTGCTGGCCAAGGCGGCAGCGAAGCCGGCGCCGGTGCTCGAAATCAAAGACCCGGGCTTGACGGTGATGGCCAACTGGGCGCGCCTGGAGCGAGTGTTAGGGCATATCATTCAAAACGCGATCGAGGCCACGGCCCAGGATGGCCGGGTACGGGTGCGTTTGCTGCGCGAACAACAAACCGCCGTGGTCGAACTGAACGATAACGGGCAGGGCATGAGCGCAGCCTTCATGCGCGAGCGCCTGTTCAAACCGTTCGAATCGACCAAGGTCGCCGGCATGGGCATCGGCGTATTCGAGAGCCGAGAATACATACAGGAAGTCGGCGGTCAGCTCGAAGTGGTCAGCGAGCCAGCGGTGGGCACCACGTTTCGCGTGATCCTGCCATTGCACGTCGACATGGCGGCCGTCGACACGGCGGCCGTCGACACGGCGGCGCCGCAGGCAAGATAGATAACCCGGGTACAGACATGAGCAAAACAAAGCTGCTGGTGATAGAGGATGACCCAGGCTTGCAAAAGCAATTACGCTGGAGCTTCGATGCCTACGAGGTGCTGGTCGCCGGCGACCGCGAGGCTGCGTTGGCCCACGTGCGACGCCACGCTCCGCCGGTTGTCACAATGGATCTGGGCTTGCCACCCGATCCGGATGGCGCCACCGAAGGCTTGGCCACGCTGCAGCAGATTCTGGCGCTGGCGCCCGATACCAAGGTCATCATCTTGTCGGGCAATCAGGACCGAGCGCATGCGTTGAAGGCGATCGCGCTGGGTGCCTACGATTTTCACCAAAAGCCGTTTGATGCCGACATGTTGACGCTGGTGATCGAGCGCGCATGCTATCTGTACACGATACAGCAGGAAAACCGGCGCATGCTGCAAACCCAGGCCGATTCGCCGCTCGCCGGCATCATCACTCGCGATCCCGGCATGCTCAAGTTGTGCCGCAGCGTCGAAAAGGTTGCGCCATCATCGGCCAGCGTGATGTTGCTGGGAGACTCAGGCAGCGGCAAGGAATTGATTGCGCGCGCCTTGCATGCGCTCAATGCACGCCACGACAAGCGCTTTGTCGCGATCAATTGCGCGGCGATCCCCGAAAATCTGCTCGAAAGCGAGTTGTTCGGCTATGAAAAGGGCGCTTTTACCGGCGCGGCGAAGCAAACCCTGGGCAAGATCGAACTGGCGCACGGCGGCACTTTTTTTCTCGATGAAATCGGTGACATGGCGCTGGCCTTGCAATCGAAACTGCTGCGCTTCCTGCAAGAGCGCGTGATCGAGCGCATCGGCGGTCGCAGCGAGATCGCCGTCGACGTGCGCATCGTTTGCGCCACCCATCAGAATCTGAAGGCGCTGGCCGAAGCCGGGCGCTTTCGCGAAGACTTGTTTTACCGGCTCAGTGAAATCGTGCTGACGATCCCGCCGCTGCGCGAGCGGATCGGCGATTGTGCGTTGCTGGCGCATCATTTCAAGAAAAAATTTTGCGCCAGCGAGGGCCGTTCGGCGCTCAATTTCAGGCCCGATGCGATGGCTGCGATCGAGGCTTATCCGTGGCCCGGCAATGTGCGCGAAATGGAAAATTGCATCAAGCGCGCCGTGATCATGTCCGAAGGATTGCAGATCAGTCTCGATGACCTAGGCTTGCCAGCGCCATCGGAGTGCAGCGAAGAGACCGTCAATTTGCGCCAGGCGCGCGATGCCGCCGAATACCAGGTCATGGTGAAGGCGCTGGCGCGCGCCGGCGGCAACATCTTGAAGGCAGCGGAATTGCTGGGCGTGAGCCGTCCGACGCTGTATGACTTGATGAATCATCACGGCATCAAATAGCCGCCTTTGCCGTAAAATTCACCAGAAAGATTCACCACGATGCGAGCCAACGGGTGCAGATGCGGGCCACTTCATCGCGCCAGATGCGGCGTGAAAACGTGTGATTGGCGCCCGCCAGCGTCAGTTGCTGCACCGTCGGCGCCGCCAGCAGCGTGCGCCAGGCGCTTGATCCGCGTTGCAGATCGAGAAATTCGGATGCCGTCAAGTCGTCGCCGCTGAGGATGATCAGGATGCGGCCGTGAAAACGCTGCAAGGCCGCCAGCATGCGCTCTGGCGTCGTTCCACCATCCGCCGCAGCATCGGTCTTTGACCATGCGGCGTTGGACAGTTGGCGCAGCGAGCGCGCTGATTGGCCAGGGTTGAAGCGCCCGCTGGCGAGCTTGCGCCAGAATGCCGGGTCCAGCAAACGCTTGATGTAGTAGTGGCGCAGCGTGGTGCGGGCGATGCCGGCATCGGTCCTGACCCACGGATTGAGCAAAATCACGGCGCAAATGCGCGGATCGTTGACGCAATAATAAGCCGCAGCCGTCGCGCCATCGCACAAGCCCCAGATCACCAGTTCCTTCAGGCTTGGCACGCTGTCAAAGAACTGTTGTATCGCCGCTTTCAAGTCTTCCTCGACTTGCTCGAAGGTGCGCGCTGCGCCTTCGCTATCGCCCATGCCGCGGTAGTCGAAGCGCATGGCCGGGATGGCGTTGGCCGCGAGTTCGTCAGCGAGCAGCACGAACTGGCGGTGGCTGCC
>CANFGA010000295.1 GCA_947446335.1 Oxalobacteraceae bacterium
GGACGCGATGGACTTGCTGTGGCATACCCGGGCCGGATGGGGCGCGCTGACGCTGATGGGATTTTTGGAAACGATGGGGATGTACGTGATCCGCAAGATCGCCGCGATCGACGTGTAATCGATGATCTGCCAATCAAAGGAGTGCCCGATGTCAGCCAGCCATGAAGACGTTGCCCAGGTACAGTTCGTGATCACTTCGCTAGCGCTGCTGCTCGGCCTGGCTTTGGCCTTGCTGGTCTGGCTGTTGGCGGGGATGGTGGCGACGATCCCGCCCGAAGACCGGCAATACAAGGATGCGCCACCGCTGGCCTTTCGTTTCTTGTGGTGGCCCATCCACTGGTGCAGCCATGCGATCGCGCGCTTCGTGGCGCAGGAACCGACTGCGGCATTGCCAGCCAAATTGCGCAAGGCGGGCCTCGATTACAGCCTGGGCGCAGCCCAGTTCGTGGCGGCGCGCTTGATCTGTGCATTGCTGACCGGGCTGCTCTTTTGCTGGATCGCTGCTGCTCTGACGCAAGTTGGTGTCACGGCTTGCCTGCAAGCTGGGCTGGCAGGAGCTTTGTCCGGCTGGTTCTATCCTGCAATCTGGCTGCGCGACCGGATCGCGCAGCGCAAGAGTCTGCTGCAAAAGAGCATGCCGTTTTATTTGGACATCATCACCTTGTGTGTCGAGGCTGGCTTGAACTTGCAAGGTGCGTTGCTGGCCGGCGTAGAAAAAGGCCCGCCCGGCGCGCTGCGCGACGAATTCCAGCGCGTGCTGCGCGACATTCGCGCCGGCAAAGGGCGCGCCGACGCGCTGCGTGCGATGGGCGAGCGGATCAACGAACCCAGCGTCGTCAACTTCGTCAGCGCCGTGATCCAGGCCGAGCGCGTGGGGATGAATCTGGGACCGGTTCTGCGCGCGCAAGCCGACCAGCGCCGCGCCGAACGCTTCTTGCGCGCCGAAAAGCTGGCGATGGAAGCGCCGGTCAAGCTGCTGTTTCCATTGATCGTCTTCATCTTTCCTTGCACCTTCATCGTGCTGTTCTTTCCGCTGGTGATGAAACTGATCAATTCGGGCTTATGAACATGCTCAAGAGCGAGCTTGCACACTGCGCTGTTCAAGGCCAGCGCGGTTCGGCGATGATCGAATTCGCCGTCGTGGGGCCGATCATCACCTTGCTCGCTCTGGCGCTATTGCAATACGGGATGCTGTTCTTTGCCAAGAATCAGATCAACCACGCCGGCTTCATGGCTGCGCGCGAGGGCGCGATGGCCAACGCTGATCTCGCTTCGGTACGCGCCACCTATGCGCGCGCTCTGGTGCCGCTGTACGGCGGCGGCCGCACGCCAGCCGAACTCGCTGCGGCATTGGCCAGGGCGAATGCCGATCTCGGCCTCAATGGCGTGGGCAACATCAAGATCGACCTGCTGAACCCGACCCGGGAGAGCTTTGCCGACTGGAACGATCCCGAGCTCCAGACATTGCTTAGAACCGGCAGCAAGCGGGTGATTCCGAACGCCAACCAGGCGTTCAAGAACCAGGATGTGGGCGCCAGTTCCGGCCAGACCCTGCAGGATGCGAACCTGATCAAGCTGCGCATCACCCAAGGCTATTTGCCCAAGGTGCCGCTGGTCAATACCATCTACCAGACCTGGTTGACATGGCTCGACAGCGGCAGCGATCCCTTTCACAGCAAACTGGTGCTGGCGGGCCGCATTCCGGTCGTCACCCACGTCACGCTGCAGATGCAGTCCGACGCGATCGAACCGGATGCGCCGGTCTCGACCCCGGGCCAGGGCAATGGCGGTCAGCCGGTCGATCCGGGCCCTTTGGTCGGCTCGTCGGAGCCGCCCAAGCCAGCGCCCGGCAGTGCTCACGGTGGCAGCGGCGGCGCAGAAAGTGACGGCAGCGGCACCGAACCCGCGCCAGCTTGCAAGCCCTTGATCGACCCGAATCATTGCATGGCGCCCTCTTGCGGCGCCGCATCCTGTTGCGCACCGGCATGAGGCCAGCCATCAAATTCGCTCCTGCAAAATGGTGCCGCGCGTTGCTGTGTTCATCCTTGATCGTACCGGTATTATTCTGCTTCCCTGCCGCAGCCTGTGCGCCGGAAGCCGGCGGCAGCCCCGGCACCTGCGATGGCGGTCCCGCAGTGCGGGGCAAGCCCGGCGGCACTCAAGTCGGCGCCGGCAATCCAATTAATGTCATCACCGGCAACAAATACCAGCGCGAAGTCGACATGCCGGCCTTGCCCGGCGTGCTGGGTCTGGAAATCGTGCGCCACTACAACAGCGCCTACAGCGGACCGAAAGAGAGCAATGGCTTGATCGGGCGCGGCTGGAAATTGTCGTATGAAACCGAACTGCAAGCGATAGGGGCGACGCTGCAAATCATCGAGGCCGACGGCACGCGCGTGATCTTCGATCGCGATGCGCACGATCCCGGCCATTGCCATAGCGCCAATTCGTCCAGCGGCAGCCTGCAGATCGAGCGCAAGTCGAATGGCCGCGAAGAAGTCACCTGGACCTGGGTTGACGGGCGCCGATTGCATTTTGATGGCAACGGCAAACTGGTCAGCATTGCTGCACCCGGCGGTCAATTCGTCAGCCTGATTTACGACAATCGCGGCGTGCTGGTCAAGGTGATCGATCCGCAGGGGCGCAGCCTGATTTTATCTTACCTGAGCGCCAAGACCGCCAGCCGCGAAGGCCGCTACGCTGGCGTGCAGGCGATCGACAGCCCGGTCGGGCGCTTCCGCTTCGACTATGGCAGCGCACTACCCAAGGGCAGCAGTTTGCCGGACCCGCGCATCCTGTGGGCGACCCTGGTGCAAGTGAGCAGCCCTGACGGCACAGGCGCATCCAGCCATGCTTATCATTACGAGGATGCGCAATGGCCGACGCTGCTGACCGGGATCTCGATAGGTAGCGGCGATGGTCACAACGAGGCAAGCAAACTTGTCACCCAGCGCTACGCCACCTTCGGCTATGACGCCAGCGGGCGCGCCGTGCTGAGCACCCATGCCGGTGATGTCGGCAAGGTCGTGCTCGAACACGGCGTCGGCAAGACCCGGCTCACCAACAGCCTGGGGCAGAGCACGCTGTACCGGCATGCGGTCATCGCCGGAGAATACCGGCTGCTCGAGGTGCGCGGCGCCGGCTGTTCGACTTGCGGCGAAACGAATGTGCGCTATGACTACGACCATCTGGCGCGCTTGACCGGCATCACCCGGCTCACCAATGATGGTTCGCTCTTGCATACCATCAGAACCGAACTGGACAGCATTGGCCGGACGCTGAAGGTGCTTCGCATTTCGCATCGCAATGGCGAACCGGGACTGCCGCAGTTGTTGGTGCGCCATGAATACGCTGGCGGCAGTTGGCAGCCATCGTTGATCGCGCGCCCCAGCGTGGTGTCTGGACGCGAAGCCATCACCCGCATCGCTTACAACGGCCAAGGCCAGGCAGTGAACGTGAGCGACAGCGGCTGGGCCCCGGCCATCGATGGCAAGTCTGCGCCAACGCCGATACAGCGCAGCACCAGCTATCGCTACCGCAACATCAAAGGCCGCAGCCTGTTGGTCGAGATCGACGGACCGCTAAAAAATGGAAAAAGCAAGGGGCCGCAAGATTCGGATGTGACCCGCCTCGATTGGGATCGCGGCGGCAATCGGGTCGTGGCGCTGACCTTGCCAGGCAATGTGACAAGCAGCGCGCACTATGATGATGTTGGCCGAATCAGCGCGCTCGCCAGCGCGGATGGCAATCAAACCGCATTTCGCTACAGCGCGCAGCAGCAACTGATCGCTACCATCAGTTCAGGCATCACGCAAAGCGCAAAATACGATGCACAGGGCAATCTGGTCGAAATCGGCCACGGTGACGGCGAGGCTTACCAGGCCAGTGCGCATCTTGGCGCCGACGCCTCTGGCAGCAACAGATGGAGCGCATCGCATTCGGGTATCGTGACGCGCCAGCGCCACGACACCGAGGGCCGGCTGCTTGAGGCGAGCACCGCCTCGGCCAGTTTCATGCAAACGCAGCATTACGTCCACGATGCACTGGGGCGCTTGATCGCTGCCACCGATGCTGCTGGCGGCACGCGCCGCATCCGCTACAACGCCCAGAATTTGCCTGGCGTTGTGCAAGACGCGCTGGGCCGCGAAACCCGTCTCGATTACGATGCCGACGGCAATCTGGTCGCATTGATGGCGGGATCCCCAGCATCACTGGGGCAAAACAATGCCACTCGCTTCAGCTACGACGCATTGGGCCAGGTCGCCGTCGTGGTTGCCCCCAATGGCGCGACCACGCGCACCATCCGCGATGATTTCGGCCGCACCATCGCCATCATCAGCCCCGACAGCGGCACCGATGGCAGAAGCCATGACGCGGCAGGCCGGATCACAGCCAGCCTGGATGCGCGAGGCAACCGGGCCAGCTACGAATACGACGTGGCTGGGCGCATCGTGCGGCAAACCGTGTTGGATGCCAGCGAGGCCGACCCGGCCAAGAAATCGATCGTCACGCTCTGGAAATACCAGGGCGCGCAATTGATTGCGATCGATCATCCGCAGCAGAGCGAGCGCTACCGCTACGACGAGCAACGCCGCCTGATTGCCCGGACCGTGATCCTGGCGCCAGTTGGCGGTGCTCAAGTGACCAGCGTCGCGCGCTACCGTTACGATGCGCTGGGACAGATCGCCAGCACCAGCTTGCCGGACGGCAGCAGCATCGATATCCGACGCAATGGGCAAAATCAGGTCGTTGCCCTCGAGCGCAGCCGGATTCAAACTTCGTGGCTCAAATGGCTGCTGCCGGACCAATCGATAGTTCATCACCTCGAGCGCGACATCGCAGGCCTGCGCAGCGCCATTTACGGCA
>CANFGA010000296.1 GCA_947446335.1 Oxalobacteraceae bacterium
GAGTACGGCGAGATGTATTGCATCGCAGCCGATTCGGCAGCGGAAGCGGCGACAACGATCGTGTATTCCATGGCGCCATGCAATTCGAGCGAGCGCACGATGTTCTTGATCGACGAAGCCTTTTGGCCGATCGCGACATAGATACACTTCATGCCCTGGCCTTTTTGATTGATGATCGCATCAATCGCCACTGCCGTCTTGCCGGTCTGGCGGTCGCCAATGATCAGCTCGCGCTGACCGCGGCCGATAGGTACCATCGCATCGATCGACTTCAAGCCGGTCTGCATCGGCTGCGACACCGATTGACGGGCGATCACGCCGGGAGCGATTTTTTCGATAGGCATCGACAGCTTGGCATCGATGATACCCTTGCCATCGATAGGCTGGCCCAGTGCATTGACCACGCGGCCAAGCAATTCAGGACCGACTGGCACTTCCAGGATGCGGCCGGTACATTTGACCGTGTCGCCTTCGGAGATGTGCTCGTATTCGCCCAGGATGACGGAACCGACGGAGTCGCGCTCCAGGTTCATCGCCAGACCAAAGGTGTTGCCCGGGAATTCCAGCATCTCGCCTTGCATCACGTCGGACAAACCGTGGATGCGGCAGATACCGTCGGCTACGGAGATGACCGTACCCTGGTTGCGCACTTCAGCGCCGCCATCAAGGCCTTGAATCCGGCTCTTGATCAGCTCGCTGATTTCAGATGGGTTGAGTTGCATACTAACTCCTAATAGTGTTTCTCTCAGCTTGCGCGAGGGGAAGGGTCTGTTCTCTGCCTGAGGTCGGTTACGACACCAGCGCAACGCGCATCTGTTGCAACTTGGCGCGCACCGAGGTGTCGAGCACTTCGTCACCAACGACCACGCGCACGCCACCGATCAACGATGCATCGACGGTGACGGCAGGGTTGAGCTTGCGACTGAATTTCTTTTCCAGCGTCTTGAGCAACTCTGCCACCTGGGCATCGGTCATCTCGAACGCGCTCGTGATCTCGGCGTCAGCTGCACCTTCCAGGCTGTTTTTCAACAGCAGGAATTGCGCGCCGATTTCAGGCAGCAAACTGATGCGGCCATTTTCGATCAACATCGCGAGGAAGTTTTTCGCTTCCTCGTTGAGCGGCGATTTCAACAACGCCAAAATGGCAGCCGCCGCTTCGCTATCCGAAACTTTCGGATTGCGTGCAAACGCCTGCACCTCGGGGTGGTCTCCCACCTGCGCCAGTTCCGACACGAAGTCGGACCAGGCTGCGAGGTTGTACGATTCCTTACCAGCTTGAGCTACGCGGAACAAGGCTTCCGCGTAGGGACGGGCGACGGTTGCGAGTTCGGCCATGGTTACAGCTCGACTGCGAGGCGCGACAACAGGTCGGCGTGAGCCGATGCCGTCACTTCGCGCTTCAGAATTTGCTCGGCACCCTTGACCGCGAGGTCAGCCACCTGAGCGCGCAATGTTTCGCGAGCCTTGGCCACTTGCTGATCGGCGTCTGCTCTGGCTTGCGCAATGATGCGGTCGGCTTCGGCTTGAGCATTTTGCTTGATCTCGTCGGCAACCAGTTGGGCGCGCTTTTCAGCGTCCGCAACCCGTTTTTGTGCTTCTTCACGGGCGCTGGCCAATTCAGCCAGTGCGCGCTTTTCAGCGACTGCCATCGAAGCTTGACCCTGATCGGCCGCAGCCAATCCATCCGCGATTCTTTTGGCGCGCTCATCCAACGCTGCATTCAGCGCTGGAAATACGAACTTCATCGAAAACCAGACCAACACCGCGAAGGTGATCATCTGGCCGATGAGCGACATATTGATGTCCATACCTTGCTCCTGACTAAAAGTTTCTCCTAAGTTGGGAGCAGATTACTTACCAGCAGCAGCGATAACAGCAGTCAGGAACGGGTTGTTGAACGTGTACAGCAGGGCAACACCGACGCCGATCATCGAAATAGCATCCAGCAGACCAGCGATAACGAACAGTTTGGTTTGCAGTTGTGGCATCAGTTCTGGTTGACGTGCCGATGCTTCGAGGAACTTGCCACCCAAGATAGCAAAGCCAAGAGCGGTGCCGATAGCACCCAGGCCGATGATAATAGCTGCTGCCAAAACGGTCATGCTTTGTACTTGTGCGATCAGAGCTTGCATAGATTTCTCCTAAGATTTAAAAAAACGACGGATGCTGAAAAAGTGAAACAGATTACGTTAATTTAGTGCTTCTCGACCGCGAGGCTGAGGTACACGACTGTCAACGCCATAAACACAAAAGCTTGCAAAGTTACAATCAAGATATGGAAAATTGCCCATGGACCACCCAGCATCCATTGCGCCCACCAAGGTAACAATGCGATCAAGATGAAAATCAGTTCGCCGGCATACATGTTGCCGAACAGTCGCAACGACAGCGAAATTGGTTTGGCGATCAATTCGATCAGCTGGAACACGAAGTTGACCGGGGCCAGGAACACGGCAGCGATGCCATGCGCGTGGAACGGCGCGGTGAACAATTCCTTGCCCCAGCCTGCAACGCCCTTGGCCTTGATCGAGAAGCCGATGATGCACAACAGCACCGAAAGCGACATCGCGAAGGTATGGTTGACGTCGGCGGTAGGCACGACGCGCAAATTGTAGATGCCGACGTAGGTCAGCAGTTTCGGCAGCAAGTCGACCGGCAAGAAGTCCATCGCGTTCATCAGCCAGACCCAGACGAAAATCGTCACGGCCAGCGGCGCGATCACATTGCTTTTCGCGTGAAATGCGCTGTTGATGGTCTCGTTGACCATTTCGAGGATCATTTCGACGAAATTTTGCAACTTGCCAGGCACGCCGGACGTTGCGCGGCGCGAAGCCATGTAAAACAGGCCCAGGAAGACTGCACCCAATATCGCCGAAACCCAGAAGGTATCGAGATTGAAGGTATTGCCGGGCGTGGTGCCCGATGCATTGTGCAGATGGGTGAGATGGTGCTTGATGTATTCGGTGGCGTTTGCCGGATCCCCGTGGTGGGCCGCGGCTGCAAGAGCGTCAGTGGTCATATGATTTTATATTTGCCGCCCCTGGTCACCGAAGTGCGTCAGAGCGAGTGGTTAAACAGCGAGCAGTGAAAACCAGTATGCTAAGGTTGCCACAGCGAAACCTAGAATCAGCCATAACCAGGCAGCTGACTGAAACAGCACCAGTGCCAGAATGAACAGCACTACTGTAATAAATATTTTCACCATTTCGGCGACTATATGTGTCCGGAATGCCTTGTTGGCATCGCTCGAACCGCTCGCAACCAGCAACGCGTACATCAAACTGCCGATGACCGCGATCGCCCCGCCGTAAGCGGCCGACCAGCCCTTGTTCGCTTCACCCAGCACTCCAACCAACAGGGAGAAGCCGACGGCGATGGCAAACTGCAATGTAACTACTTTGAAGACCGGCTTGGAAATATTTTGTTTTGAATTACTCACTTGCCAAAGCCCCAAAGAATCCCATATACCCAAAAGTCTCAGGATTATAAGTTGCTTTGGTGAGATCCGTCAAACATTGGTGCACTGCAGCAATGCAAATGCTGCATAAATGACACGCATTTACATCACTTTTGGAAACATTTCGCCCGAAAAGAGCGCGTTTCTCTGCGCGCGGTCGCATTTTGCACCAATACTGGCTAAGAACGCAACCGCGACAACAAGCCGTCGAGCACATCGAGATCGGCAAAATCGATCACCATCTGGCCGCGACCCTTGGTTTTCATCTTGAACACCACCGATGTCGCCAGCGCATCCGACAATTCCTCTTCCAGGCGGCTGATGTCGCCCGATTTCTCCCTTGCCGGCGGCAAGTGGGGATTTGCCTGCTGTTCGATGGCGCGATTGACCAGCTTCTCGGTATCGCGCACCGACAAGCGCTTGGCCACCACCAGATTCGCCAGCGTGATCTGCAGCGCGCCGTCGACCGCGAGCAGCGCGCGCGCATGCCCCATGTCGATATCGCCGGCCATCAGCATGGTCTGGACCTGATCGGCCAGGTTCATCAGGCGCAGCAGATTCGACACCGCGCTGCGCGAACGCCCGACCGCGGTCGCCGCCTGTTCATGCGTGAAATTGAAATCGTTGATCAAGCGCCCTATCCCCTGCGCTTCTTCGAGCACATTGAGATCTTCGCGCTGGATGTTTTCGATCAGCGCCATCGCCGCTGCCGACTGATCGTCGACCGCGCGCACCAGCACCGGAACCTGATCGAGGCCGGCGATCTGGGCCGCGCGAAAGCGGCGCTCGCCGGCGATGATTTCGTATCTCGCCTGGCCATCGACTGGCTCGACCGGGCGCACCAGAATAGGCTGCATGATGCCCTGGGCCTTGATCGAGGCGGCCAGTTCGATCAAGGCACCTTCATCGATGCGCGTGCGCGGCTGATATTTTCCTGGCTGCATTTGCAAGACCGACAGCGACGACGGCGCATCGAGCTCGGGGTTGCCGAAGTCGCCGCCGCCCAGCAGCGCGTCTAATCCGCGGCCGAGTCCTTTGAGTTTTTTGGTTGCCATGCTGTCCTCAATTTTTGGTAATCGTTATTTACATGCTCTTGATGCGCTCGATCATCTCGGCGCCAAACGCGATGTAAGCAAGCGCGCCCTTCGAGTTCGGATCGAAGCTGACACCAGGCACGCCGTACGACGGCGCTTCGGCCAGCCGCACGTTGCGCGGAATGATGGTCTTGAATACCTTGTCGCCGAAATGCTGTTCAAGCTGGGCCGACACCTGTTGCGACAAGGTCATGCGCGGATCGAACATCACGCGCAACAAACCGATGATCTTCAGATCGGTGTTCAGATTGGCGTGCACCTTCTTGATCGTGTTGACCAGATCGGACAAACCTTCGAGCGCGTAATACTC
>CANFGA010000297.1 GCA_947446335.1 Oxalobacteraceae bacterium
ATGGTCATGAGATGGAAAATGTGCGCTGGTCGGTTAAACTACTGTGTCGCGCCGCAAGCGCGATCAAAACAATCGATACATCCAACATCATAGCAAATGGTTCTTTAATGGCAGTCGTGCATAAATCAGTATTTCTGGGATACAGCGCCGAGCAAATGTTCGCGCTGGTCGAGCGGGTCGAGGATTATCCCCGATTTCTGCCATGGTGTGGTGGTGTCGAAGTGCGTGAGCGAGGCGACAACAGCGTTGTCGCCAGCGTTGCCATACATTACCACGGAGTGAAGCAAAGCTTCACGACGGCTAACCTGAACACGCCGTCATCGACGATACAGATGCGTCTGGTGGATGGCCCTTTCAAGACCTTGGACGGGGTCTGGACCTTCAAAGCGCTGCGTCCTGATGCCTGCAAGATCGAATTCGATCTGCATTATGAATTTTCCAGTCGCTTGCTGGAATCGATCGTCGGACCGGTATTCGGCATGATCACCAACAGCATGGTCGATTCCTTTTGCAAGCGCGCCGAAACGGTCTACGGCGCGCTCGGCAACCCGGCTTCCGGTTCTGTTACCGGTTCGCATCATGGCTGAGGCGAACATGCCATCTGCGCCTGGCCAGATCAAGGTGCAAGTGTGTTACGCGACGCCGTCATTCGAATTCCTGCGTGACTTGGAACTGATCGCCGGCACGACGCTCGAACAAGCCATCAATCAAAGCGGCCTGTTGCAGCAAGTCGGTGGCATCGACCTGGCGACCTGCGCCGTGGGCATCCACGGCAAGAAAAAAACGCTGGACACGGTGCTGCGCGAGCATGACCGGGTCGAACTCTACCGGCCCTTGATTGCGGACCCGAAAGAGGCGCGCCGCCGCCGTGCGAGTGGCAAGGCCGCTGGCGCCTGAGCTGCTTGGCAGGCACGGCGCTCGCCAATTTTCACCAAAAGCCCGTTGCGGCGCCGTTTTTGCTTCAATTTCCCCGGATACAGCGACGGCAAGGGCGAACTTCTGTATAATTCTGTTTTGCGCCACTAGGAAATGCTATGCGTCTACTTCAAAAAGCACTCACATTCGATGACGTGCTGCTCGTCCCAGCGTACTCTAACGTTCTTCCCGCCGATACATCCCTGAAAACACGCCTGACCCGCAACATTTCGCTGAACATTCCATTGCTGTCAGCGGCAATGGATACGGTCACCGAAGCTCGCCTGGCGATCGCGATGGCCCAGGAAGGCGGCATCGGTATCATCCACAAGAATCTCAGCCCCAAGGATCAAGCCCGGGAAGTGGCGCGCGTCAAGCGTTTCGAAGCCGGCGTGCTGCGCGACCCGATCACGATTCCACCCGAGATGAAAATTCGCGACGTGATTGCACTGACAGTGCAATACGGCATCAGCGGTTTTCCGGTAGTGCAGGGCAAGGAAGTGGTCGGCATCATCACCAACCGCGACTTGCGCTTCGAGGAAGAACTCGACGCCGAAGCGCGCGCCAAGATGACGCCACGCGCCAAGCTGGTGTTCGTCAAGGAAGACGCCGATCTGGCCGAAGCAAAACGCCTGATGAACAAGCATCGCCTCGAGCGGGTGCTGGTCGTCAACGATGCCTTCGAATTGCGCGGCTTGATCACTGTCAAGGATATCCAGAAAGCCACCGCACACCCGTTCGCATCGAAAGACCTGCTGGGCAAGTTGCTGGTGGGCGCCGCTGTTGGCGTGAGCGCCAAGGATGAAGAGCGCATCGAGTTGCTCGTCGCCGCTGGTGTCGACGTGCTCGTTGTCGATACCGCGCACGGCCACTCGCAAGGGATACTCGATCGCGTCAGGTGGATCAAGACCAAATTCCCGCAAGTCGATGTCATCGGCGGCAATATCGCCACTGCAGCAGCAGCGCGCGCGCTGGTCGAATACGGCGCCGATGCAGTCAAGGTCGGCATCGGCCCTGGCTCGATCTGCACCACGCGCATCGTCGCTGGTGTTGGCGTGCCGCAGATCACCGCGATTTCGAACGTCGCCGAAGCATTGGAAGGCACCGGCGTGCCATGCATCGCCGACGGCGGCATCCGCTTTTCGGGCGACATCTCGAAGGCGCTGGCAGCTGGCGCATCGACGGTCATGATGGGCAGCATGTTTGCCGGCACCGAAGAAGCACCTGGCGAAGTGATCCTGTATCAGGGTCGCAGTTACAAATCGTATCGCGGCATGGGCAGTCTGGGCGCGATGGCCGATGGCTCGGCCGACCGTTATTTCCAGGATGCCGCAATGAAGGCCGACAAGTTCGTGCCCGAAGGCATCGAAGGACGCGTCGCCTACAAGGGCAGCGTGCTGGCGATCATCTATCAACTGGTCGGCGGCGTGCGTCAATCGATGGGGTATTGCGGTTGCGCCAGCATCGACGAGTTGCGTGAAAAAGCGGAATTTGTCGAAATTACCTCGGCTGGCATGCGCGAGTCGCATGTGCACGACGTGCAAATCACCAAAGAAGCGCCCAACTACCGCGCCGACTAACGCTCCGGCCACGCCGCTTTGATGCGGTGGCGCCGCATCAAAGCGGCGCAGGCGGGCAGCCCGGTTCGCGCCGCGCTGCCCGCGATTTTTTTTGCCATGCGCGGCCTCGGTGGCTGTGCTCCCTGATATTTTCATTCAAAAAAGCGCTCATCCCATGCATTCCAAGATACTGATCCTCGATTTCGGCTCCCAAGTGACCCAATTGATCGCCCGCCGCGTGCGCGATGCCGGCGTGTTTTCCGAAGTGTTTCCGCACGATGTCAGCGATGAATTCGTGCGCAACTATGGCGCCGCCGGCATCATCTTGTCGGGCAGCCACAGTTCGACGCTGGAAGGCGACTCGCCGCGCGCGCCGCAAGCGGTATTCGAACTCGGTGTGCCGGTGCTGGGCATCTGCTACGGCATGCAGACGATGGCCGAACAACTCGGTGGCAAGGTTGAAAGCGGCCTGGTGCGCGAGTTCGGCTATGCCGAAGTGCGCGCGCGCAGCCACACCAAGCTGCTTGAAGGGATTAACGACTTCGTCACCAGCGAAGGCCACGGCATGATCAAGGTCTGGATGAGCCACGGCGACAAGGTGCTGGCGATGCCGCCCGGCTTCGTGCTGATGGGCAGCACCGACAGTTGTCCGATCGCCGCGATGGCCGACGAAGAGCGCCATTTCTATGGCGTGCAATTCCATCCAGAAGTGACGCACACGGTGCAAGGCAAGGCGATGCTGGGCCGCTTCGTGCACGACATCTGCGGCTGTAAATCGGACTGGAACATGCCAGATTACATCACCGAAGCCGTCGACGCGATCCGCGCCAAGGTCGGCAGCGATGAAGTGATCCTGGGCTTGTCGGGCGGTGTCGATTCCAGCGTGGCCGCCGCGCTGATCCACCGCGCGATCGGCGATCAGTTGACTTGCGTGTTCGTCGATCACGGCTTGTTGCGTCTGGGCGAAGGTGACATGGTGATGAGCATGTTCGCCAAGAATCTCGGGGTCAAGGTGCTGCGCATCGATGCTGAAGAGCAATTCATGGGCCATCTGGCCGGCGTGACCGATCCGGAAGCCAAGCGCAAGATCATCGGCCGCGAATTTGTCGAGGTATTCCAGGTCGAGGCCGGCAAACTCTCCAAGGCCAAGTGGCTGGCGCAGGGCACGATCTATCCGGATGTGATTGAGAGCGCCGGCAAGGGCAAGAAGGGGCAAACCATCAAGAGCCACCACAACGTGGGCGGCTTGCCAGACACGATGAATTTGCAATTGCTGGAGCCGCTGCGCGAATTGTTCAAGGATGAAGTGCGCAAACTCGGCGTCGCGCTCGGCTTGCCGCACGACATGGTGTATCGCCATCCATTCCCTGGCCCTGGCTTGGGCGTGCGCATCCTGGGCGAAGTGAAGAAAGACTATGCCGATCTGCTGCGCCGCGCCGATGCGATCTTCATCGAAGAGTTGCGCAACACGTCGTTCGACCTGGGGCCGCTCGATGGTCTCGATGCCGAGAACATTCCGAAAAATTGGTACGATGCAACGAGCCAGGCATTTGCCGTATTCCTGCCGGTGAAATCGGTCGGCGTGATGGGCGACGGGCGCACCTATGAATACGTGGTGGCGCTGCGCGCGGTGCAAACCCAGGATTTCATGACGGCGCAATGGGCCCATCTGCCATACAGCCTGCTGGGCAAGGTATCGAACCGCATCATCAACGAAGTGCGCGGCATCAACCGCGTGGTCTACGATATTTCCGGCAAGCCACCGGCGACGATCGAGTGGGAATGATTTTCGCTCTGGCAGCGTAACGCAGCCGCCGGCAGAAAACAACGACAAGCCTCTGATTTCAGGGGCTTTTTTGTTGTCTGGACAGTAGAGACTGGCAACGACAGGCAAGGTCCAGCAGCATGTTTTGATGGTGTATTTGCTGGTATCGACGCTGCTTGATTTTATTTCGCAGCAGCGATACCATCATGCTGTTGGTGCTTCGATGATGGTACCATGAAGTATCAAGTCATTGATTTTAATGAGAAAAAAGGCATAAAAAACCGGTTTTTCAATGATGGTATCAAAATCGTTTTTTGGCATCAAAAAGTGCAGGAATCGAATTTCATGAAAAATTCAAGTCTTTGATTTTAATGAGGAATATCTCATTAAAATCATAGTGATGGTATCAATGGAGGCTCGCATCATCATGCTGACCGACACGAAGCTCAAAAACATCAAGCCCCGCGAAAAACCGTACAAGCTGACCGATCGGGATGGACTGTACGTGACCGTGTTGACGACGGGATCGATATCGTTCCGCTACAACTATCGGATCAATGGTCGCCAGGAGACGGTTGTCCTCGGATCCTACGGTGTCGGCGGATTGACACTGCTCGAAGC
>CANFGA010000298.1 GCA_947446335.1 Oxalobacteraceae bacterium
CCGTCATGGAGCGGCAGGGCTTGAATGGCTTCATGCATCACTCGCTGCCGGAGGCGATCATCAACCTGAAGCAGGGCGCCGGACGCCTGATCCGCGACGAAGGCGATCGCGGTGTATTGATGATCTGCGATCCGCGCCTGATCTCCAAACCCTACGGCAAGCGCATCTGGCAAAGCTTGCCGCCATTCAAGCGCACGCGCGATGCAGCCGATGTGATCGCCTTCTTTACGCCTGAACAATTATAAAAAAAACCCGTTATCGTTCCCCATCAAGCTTGGCAAGCAGGCTGCATCGGGTAAAATTGCGGGATGAAAATCCTGATCAGCAACGACGATGGTTACCTCGCCCCCGGCCTAGTCGCACTGGCCGACGCCTTGGCCACGATCGCCGAGATCGTCGTGGTCGCGCCCGATGGCAACCGCTCCGGCGCGTCCAATTCACTGACGCTGGAGCGCCCGCTGTCGGTGCAGCAAGCGGCCAATGGCTTTTATTTCGTCAACGGCACGCCGACCGACTGCGTGCACGTGGCGCTCACCGGCATGCTCGGTGAGAGGCCCGATCTGGTGGTGTCGGGCATCAACAATGGCCCCAACATGGGCGACGACACGCTGTACTCTGGCACCGTGGCGGCGGCCACCGAAGGTTTTTTGTTCGGCATCCCGGCGATCGCCTTTTCGCAGGCCTCCCACGGCTGGGAAAACATCGCCGATGCGGCGCGCCTGGCCAGGGATATCGTGTTGCGCCGCTTCGAGCAACTCGAGCGCCCGTTTCTGTTGAACGTGAACATCCCGAACTTGCCCTATGAACAGCTCACCCGCATCGTCGCCACCCGCTTGGGCCGGCGCCATGCGGCCGAGCCGGTGATCCGGTCGCAAGATCCGCGCGGGCGCGAGATATTCTGGATCGGGCCGCCGGGCGGTACCAGGGAAGCTGGCGAGGGCACCGACTTTTACGCCGCCGCGCAGGGCCAGGTATCGATCACGCCGTTGCAGATCGATTTGACCCACAAGGATCAGCTCGACGCGCTGGCACGCTCGCTCTGATGAGCGGCAAGAATCCGGTCTTTCCGTTGACCTGGTCGGCGCCGGATGCGCTCAGGAAGAGCCGCAGTGCTGCGCCTGGTCCGATCGCAACGCCGCAGACCGCGACCAGGAATGCGGCATCGAATGCGCTTGCGCAGCCGTCTGCTGCAAAATCGTCATCGGTTGCGCGCGAGCTGCCGCCTGCGCCGCGCCAGCCTGCGCTGGTGTCGGAGGCGGTGCGGCGCACGATGGTGGCCCGGGTGGCGCGCCAGGGTGTCAAGGATCAGCTGGTGCTGGCGGCCTTGATGACGGTGCCGCGTCATGCCTTCGTGCAAGATGGACTCGCTTCGCAAGCCTATATCGACGCGGCGTTGCCGATCGGTCATCAGCAAACCATTTCCAAGCCCTACATCGTGGCGCGCATGATCGAGGTGATGCGCGCTGGCGCCAGCTTGCAGCGCGTGCTGGAGATCGGCACCGGCTGCGGCTATCAGGCGGCCGTGCTGGCGCGCGTTGCGCTGGAGGTGTATTCGATCGAACGCATCAAGCCTTTGCACGAACTTGCGAAGTCGAATTTGCGTCCCATGCGCTTGCCAAATCTGCGTTTGCACTACGGAGATGGTATGCTAGGCCTGCCTCAGGCTGCGCCGTTCGATGGCATCATCCTCGCCGCTGCCGGCTTGGAAGTGCCGCAAGCGTTGCTCGATCAACTGGCCATCGGCGGCCGACTGGTGGCGCCGGTCGGCGCAGCCTCGCAACATCTGCAATTGACCACCCGCGTCGGCAAGGCGGAGTGGATCAGCGAGACACTGGAGTCTTGCCATTTCGTGCCGCTGTGCCCGGGAATGGCATGACCCGGGTCAAACAGCCCGATCAACTGACACATACCATGAGAATGCATAAAAAAATCCCTTTACTATTGCTGGTCATTTCGCTGGGCTTGTTGAGCGCCTGCAGCACCACTTCCGTGCAGGCTCCCGTCGTCGAGCGCGCCGACCGCATCCCGCTCGAGCCAGGCATGTACGCTGTAAAAAAAGGTGATACGTTGATTCGCATCGCGCTTGAATTTGGTCAAAGCCACCATGATCTGGTGGCGTGGAACCGCTTGAGCAATCCAAACGACATCAAGGTCGACCAGGTGCTGCGTGTGCTGCCGCCCGACTCGGACGCCGGATCCGGCGCACAGACATCGGCCGTGGTCATGCCGCCCGATACCACGCCGCCAGTTCCCCGCAAGTCGACCCCGCGCGGCGACAAGCGGCCTTATTCGGAAGCTGCGTTGACTGACTTGGAAAAGGATGCAGGCAAGCCTGACGTGCCTGCGCCGGTGGTGGTGAAGCCCCCAGTGCCTGCGGCGGTGGGCAACGGCGATGAAAAACTGAGCTGGATGTGGCCATCGGCAGGCAAGGTGATCGGCACTTTTGACGAGGGCAAGAACAAAGGCATCGACATCGCCGGCAAGGCTGGGCAGCAAGTGATCGCCGCCAGCGCTGGCAAGGTCATGTACGCCGGCAGCGGCATCCGCGGCTATGGCAATCTCGTCATCGTCAAGCACAGCAGCAGCTTGTTGTCGGCTTACGCGCACAATCGCAGCATCATCGTCAAGGAAGGGCAGAGCGTCAACAAGGGCCAGATGATCGCCGAGATGGGCGATTCCGATTCCGATGCCGTCAAGCTCCACTTTGAAATCAGGCAACAGGGCAAGCCGGTCGATCCATCGAAATTTCTGCCCAGTCGCTGATTGTTGATGAGCAAGCCATGATCTTGAAGCCATGACCCCCATGCCATGACCCACACACCACACGATCCCTCGAATGACGATGCCGGCCCCGATGAGGCGCCAGACGTCGATGACAGCCCCATCGATGGTGGCGGGGCGTGCGGCGAGGCCGGCGATGGAGCGCTGCCAGCGAGCGCGGCACCGGTCAGTTTCGATGAGTTGAAAAAAGTGCTGGCCGCGGAACTGGCGACCGACAGCACCCAGCATTATCTCAATCAGATCGGCACCCGGGCGCTGCTGACGGTGGCGCAGGAAGTGCATTATGCGACGCTGGCCAAACAGGGTGATTTCGAGGCCAGGCAAGTCATGATCGAGCACAATTTGCGCCTCGTGGTATCGATCGCCAAGCATTACATCAATCGCGGCGTGGTATTGCTCGACATGATAGAGGAGGGCAACATCGGCTTGATGCGCGCGATCGACAAGTTCGAGCCCGAGCGTGGTTTCCGTTTTTCGACCTATGCCACCTGGTGGATACGCCAGAGCATCGAGCGCGCGATCATGAACCAGGCCCGCACCGTGCGCTTGCCGGTGCACATGGTGCGCGAATTGAACCAGATCTTGCGCGGCAAATATCATCTCGAAGCGCAACATCACGACGGCAAGGATGCCAGAGCCGAGGATATCGCCGATCTGGTCGGTCGCTCGGTCGAAGATGTACAAGACATCCTGGCGCTGTCCGAACATGCGACTTCGCTCGATGCACCGCTCGACAATGACCCGCAGTCGTCGCTGATGGACATGTTGCCCGGCGATAGCGACGATTGCCCGGATGCGCGCGCCGAACACCACGAAATGACGCTGCTGGTGCGCGATTGGCTCAGCAAGTTGCCAGACAAGCAGCGCATCGTCATCATGCGCCGCTTCGGCCTGGATAACCACGATCCTGCCACGCTGGAAGCGCTGGCCGAAGAAATGAACGTGACGCGCGAACGGGTGCGCCAGATTCAGCAGGAAGCACTGGCCAAACTCAAGCGCGCGATGGCAGCGCACGGCGTGGTACGCGACTCGCTGCTGTAACACCGGGCGCATAGTCCGATTGCAGTCCCGCTCTTGTTTTTCATTATCAATCCGCCGGCCATGCGCCGGCTTCACTCTTGATCGTCATGCCAGAAAATACCATCAACATCAAATCGCTCGACATGGACGCGCGCGGCGTCGGCCATCTGGAAAACCCGGATGGCACGCAGGGCAAGGTCGTCTTTGTCGAAGGCGCTTTGCCAGGCGAGCAAGTCAGCTATGTCACGCTGAAGAAAAAGAAAACCTGGGAAATGGCGCGCATGACCGAGTTGCACCGCCCGTCATTCATGCGCGTGAAGCCCAGGTGCGTCCATTTCAACACCTGCGGCGGTTGTTCGATGCAGCATCTGGAGCCGTCGGCCCAAGTCGCGATCAAGCAGCGCGTGCTGGAAGACAGTCTGTGGCACATCGGCAAGATCCGGCCGGAAAACGTGATGCGTCCGATGCAAGGGCCGACCTGGGGCTATCGCTACCGGGCCCGGCTCTCGGTGCGCTGCGTGAAGTCGAAAGGCGAGGTGCTGGTCGGTTTTCATGAAAAAAAATCGGCTTACGTGGCCGACATGGATAGCTGCGAGATCTTGCCGCCGCACGTATCGAAGCTGCTGTTGCCGCTGCGCTCCTTGATCGGGGCGCTGTCGATCGCCGAGCACGTGCCCCAGATCGAACTGGCCGTGGGCGAAGATGTGACGGCGCTGGTGCTGCGCATCATGGCGCCTTTGAACGCCTCTGATGAAGCCGTGTTGAAGGCCTTCGCCGATCATTGGGAAGTGCAGTGGTGGTTGCAGACAGGCGGGCCGGAAACGGCGCTGCCATTTTATCCACAGGACCAGCAATTGCATTATCTGTTGCCTGAATTTGGCATTCGCATGCCATTCAAGCCGGTCGACTTTACCCAGGTCAATCACCATATCAACCGGGTTCTGGTCGGTGCGGCGCTGCGTCTGTTGGAGGTGCAGCCGCAGGATCGGGTGCTCGACCTGTTTTGCGGCCTCGGCAATTTCACGCTGCCGCTGGCAACGCGGGCGCGCTGTGTC
>CANFGA010000299.1 GCA_947446335.1 Oxalobacteraceae bacterium
TGATGCTGGAGTGGCCGAGCATTTCCTGCACCGCGCGCAAGTCGCCTGATGATTGCAAGACATGGGTGGCGAACGAATGGCGCAGCACGTGCGGATGGACATTGGCCGGAGTGCCGACCGCCTGGGCATGTGCCTTCAGGCGCAGTTGCACCACGCGTGGCGACATCCGGTTGCCGCGCCCGCTCACGAACAACGCCGCGCTGCCATCGAGCGGGGCCGGACGGCAAGCGAGCCAGGCTTGCAACGCTGTGAGCGCCGGTTTGCCAACTGGCACCTTGCGCATCTTGTTGCCCTTGCCGGTGACGAGCACTTCGTTGTTGTCGAAATCGATCCAGCCCAGTGCGTCCTTGCCATAGCCAGTATCGAGGCTGGTCAGCTCGGATACCCGCAGGCCGCTCGAATACAGCAATTCGAACATGGCCCGGTTGCACAGGTCGGCTGCATCAAGCTCGCCGTGCGGATGCGCGGCCACCAGTTGCACGGCAGCGTCGACCGACAGCGCCTTGGGCAGCGAGGCGGCGCGCCGGGGCGCGCGTATCGCCGCTACCGGATTGGCTGCCAGCGTGGTTTGACTGGCGAGCCAGTCGAAGAAGCTGCGCCAGGCGGACAATTTGCGCGCGATCGAGCGCGCAGACAGGCCACCGGCATGCAGTTTCGACGTGTGGCGGCGTATCTCTTGATGGCTGATTGCCGCCCACGGCTGCGCGCCGCACAGCAGGGCCAGTTGCTGCAAGTCTCTTTGGTAAGCCTCCACCGTGTGCTTCGATAGCTTGCGCTGGGTCGTCAACTGGTCGAGATAGGCATCCAGATGGTCGGCTGGTTCTTGTGCCTGGTTCATCGACTTGAATTCATGGTATTAAATTCACAGGATCAGGCTTGCAGCGCAGCGAGCGCGCTGCTGGCGGTCGCGCTGACGTGGAGCAGGAAATCGGTCGCCATGCCGCTGGTGAAGCGCTCGGCATCGGTGGAGCCGAAGATCAGCAAGCCGAAGGCGGGCGCTTGCGCGGAGCCGGTGGGCAGACGCAGCGGCAGGCGCAGCGGCAAAATCGCCGTCGATGCGATCGCTGCATCCGATTCCAGCCAGCGCACGGCTTCGAAATCGTGGTTGGCGCCGCAGTAGGGTTGGCCCAGGCCATTGGCAAATATTTTCGCATCGCCAGAGACATCTTGCGCGAACCAGGCATCTTTATGCTGCGGCGCCAGATTCCACAGCCGCAGCGTGGCGTACGGCAAAGCGAATTGGGCGCTCAAGGCGTCGATCAGATCGCGCGGCAGATCGGCTTCGGCGCGCGGTTGCAGCAAGGCCTGGGTCCAGCCGTGGAACTTGTCGGCCAGCGCAGCATTGTCTTGCGCGGTGCGCGTCAGGTTTGACAGGCGCAATTCGAGCACCTTGTATTTGTCGCGCATCACTTCCATCTGGCGCTCCTGCAGCGAGATCGCGCCGCCGGTCAGTGGACTGGTCAGCCTGAGTTCACCGAGCAAGGCCGGATACAAGTCGAAGAAGTCGGGATGATCGCTGAGATACTGCGCCACGCTGGTGGAGTCGGGTAGGGTGCTCATGGAGGCGGGTACTCGCTGTAAGGTGAATGGCGTGCTTCTCCCTGATTCTAACCGAAGCAAGAAAAAACACGCCCCGCCTTTTGATGCAGATTGATCAACCCACGCTCAGAAGCGGTGGCGCATGCCGACCTGCACGCCCTTGCTCGATTCCCCGGCGCGCGAAGTGAAGCCGCCCGAAGCGCTGGCGGCGCCCAGTGCATACTGGCCTTCGTTCTGGTTCTTGATGTAGGCGACAACCGCATAGATGTCGGTACGTTTGGACAAGTCGTAGTCGTAGCCGATGCCATACTGGGTGGCATCGCTGTTCGAGGCAGTCTTGTCATCCTGACGCACCACGGAAGCCATGATGCGGCCCGCGCCCATCCGGTAATGCATGCCGATCTGGTAGCTCGCTGCATCGAGCCTGAAGTTGTCTACCAGCGCCGCATTCACCCTCGCGGCCAGAATGGGACCGAGCGCGCCGAACGAAGGCGATGCAAAGGTCGGTGCCAGTTGCGCATTGGCCAATTTGATGATGACCGAATTTTCATTCTTTTGCTTGTGGTAGCCGGCGAAGAATTTCATGTTGTCGACTGCATACGAGCCGCCCAGCGTGGTCGTGATCAGGCCGCTTTCGCCATCCTGATCGGTGCCATTGTTGTAGGCTGCGCCGACATCCCAGCCATTGGCCTTGTAGCGCACGTTGGCGCCATAGGTGCGCTTGTCGAGCCCGATGTAGCCGGATTTTTCGGCGCCGTACAGCAGCGATGCGCTAATGCCATTTGGCAATTCAATCCGGTATTGCAGCGCCTTGTCGGAGCGGATCGCGATGCCGGCGGTCAGCAAGCCGCCGGTGCCACCGACGATGCCGCCCCAACCGGCGGCGGTGCCCGATTCGAACACGTCGGCCGCGTTGAAGACTTCATAGCCCGGCGTGTACATGCGGCCCAGCAAGAACGCGCCGACCGGCGTGACCAGGCCGACCATCGACGTGCGGTCAAACAGTGCATTGGCCAGGTTGACGTTGTAGGTCGGCTGCAGCGCGCTGCGCACCGCAGCGAGCAATGCCGCCGAGGTTGCCGGGCCGTTAGGACCAGGAATGCCGGCAAATGACAAGCCATTGGTCAGCGCGAAGCCCTGATTCGAGCTCAGGTTGCCTGCTTGTTGACGGCCGTTGTCGAGTTCGACCCGCGCTTCGAGGTTGAAGATGGCCTTGTAGCCGCCGCCCATGTCTTCGGTGCCCTTGACACCGATGCGCGAGCCATCGGCGATGCCGCTGACGAGCTTGACGCGGCTGTCATTGCCGCCGTTGTCGACATACATCACGCCGGCATCGGCGATGCCATAGACCACGACGCTCGACTGTGCCATGGCAGGCACTGCGAAGCAGGCCGCGATGACGCCGGCAAGTAATTTTGTTTTCATGCTGTCTCCGGATTGTTGTGCTTATTATGAAAAAGAACGTTCGTACTAATCGCTCTAGTTCTCAATATGACATTCTTCTCCGGCGCTGTACAGGATGGGTCTGCTTTGTTCGTTTGGAAGTTGCGTAAACGATACAAACGGCGTCCGGTTCAAGAAAAGACACCGTCTCTGAACCAGGCCCGAGCATGAAAAAAGAGCGGACATGGTTGCCCATGTCCGCTCTTTCTCATCAATAATCAGTTGCCTGCATCCTCAAGAGGATTCAGGCAAGTTGATTAGAAATTGTGGTGCACGCCAACGCCATACGACGTGACTGACTCATGCGCTGCGCGGGAGCCGGTCAGGAAATCATAGGCTTGCTTCTTGTTCGATGCGTCCACGTAGACGTAGGTGCGCTTCGACAGGCTGTACTCGTAGCCCAGCGATACTTGCTTGGTCTTAGGAATAACATCGCCGTCTGGATCCTTCTGGCCATAACCAGCCAGGAACTTGCCTGGGCCCATCGTGTAGTTCGCGCCCAAGACCCATGCTTTGGTCTTCTCGTTGGTAGACATCGTCGAACCTTGATCTTGCTGCTGGTACGAAGCCATCAGTTTCAGGTTAGGCATAGGGATGACCGAACCGGCGACCGACCAGATTTTCGATTCAAGAGCATTGCGCTCGTACGCAGCCATCGCGCCGAACATGCCGTTGTTGTATGTGCCCGACAGCGAGTATGGATTCGAACGAGCTTCCATGCCTGCTGCGTATTGTGGATTTGCAATTGTACCGTTACCAACTACAGCCATGCCTGACGCTTCTTTGGTGCCGACAGTAGCGTTACCTTGGAAACCGGAGAACACTGGCGTGTTGTAGAACACGGCATTCGAGAAACGGTTGCGCGAGTTAAGTGCATTGTCGCCGCTCAATGGATCGCTGGTGTAGCCGGCGACCATCAGGTCGGTTTGGAAACCGGCCTTGCTAGGGATGCCGCTCCATGGCTCAAATGCCATGCTCGACTCTTGGTATGCTGTCAGGCCACGGCCCAGACGAACGGTACCGAACGCGCCTTGCAGGCCCACGCGGCTTTGACCTTGGAACAATGGACGTGTGCCCTTGCCTTCGGTCATGCCGGTGTCGGCTGTGTAGCGCATTTCCAGTTGGAACAAGGCTTTCAAGCCATTGCCCAGATCTTCGGTGCCCATGAAGCCCAGTTTGCTATTGTCGCGGCCGCCGATTGCTGCGGTCGAACCAGTCGACTTCGACAGGCCTGCATCGATCGTACCGTAGATGACGACAGCCGATTGAGCTTGAGCTTGAGCTGCGAATGCGCCGAACAGGGCGACGGCGACTAATGATTTTTTCATTTGAATTCCTAAAAAGTGAAATCGGACAGTGATCCGTGAAGCAATGAAGTGCGATGCAGTCAACACTCGGATGAGTTGAACCTTAATTCTTAGTTGCTCCGGGATCGCAGGATTGGTTGATTATGAGGGTTAGTATTGGTCGAAAGCGAACAAAACATGGCGTGCTGTTGTATTTATGAAACGCGGCGTGCCGTGCGCTGCACTATTTTTTGGCGTAAATTCCAGATTGGTGCAAGCCGCAAGCGCAGGCAAAGGCGTGTTGACGATAGTAATTAGTTGCGGCAGATCAATGACTTGGCATGCCGTGCGGCAGCATGTATCACCCTGGCGCTACACTGTTTGGCTACAAGCGGTGCACTGCACCAGGCGTTTCATTGAAATCGGCGCATGCATCCCAATCTGTGCTTTACATCAACTTGGTTGAATCAACATCAATAGTGGATCGATGGCAAATCGCGAGGAATTAGGAATCATCAGGGGTGCGCGCGCCGGCAATGTCGTGGCGCAA
>CANFGA010000300.1 GCA_947446335.1 Oxalobacteraceae bacterium
ATGCAGGCGCGCCGCGCGTGCATCCTCGATCAACTGGGCGCCCTTCAACTGTTCTTCATTCATGGGGGACTCTTTCACGTTGGCAGCAAGGACTCGTAGATCACCGGGTTGGGCGCCACGTTGATATCACCGATCGCATGAGCAATCTGGATCTCGATCACCGCCGCCAGCGCTGCTTCCTTTGTCCGCGCATGGACCAGCGCCAGCGGCTGACCGATGGCGATCGCCTGGCCCAGGCTGACCAGGTCGCTCAAGCCGACCGCAAAGTCGATGCCGTCGCTGGCCCGGCGCCGCCCGCCGCCCAGCCCCACCACCGCCAAGCCCAGAGCGCGGCAATCGCAGGCATTGACGAATCCTGCTTGCAAGGCTGGCGCTGCGACGATGAAGGGCGCCGCTGCCAGATGCCGCTCCGGCTGTTCCAGCAAGTCGGCCGGGCCGCCGAGGGCGGCGACCATCCGCGCAAAGCGCTCGGCCGCCTGGCCGGAATCGAGGGCTGCGATCAGTTTGCTGTGGGCCTCGACTTCATCGGCTGCCAGGCCGCCCTGCACCAGCATCTCGGCGCACAGCGCCAGCGTCACTTGGTGCAGGCGCGCCGGACGCGGATTCGATCCGCGACCAAGCAGGTAGTCGATTGCGCAGCGCACTTCGAGCGCATTGCCGGCGCAGGGCGCCAGCGACTCGTTCATGTCGGTCAGCAACGCCGCCGTGCGCAGGCCGGCGCCGTTGCCGACCGCGACGATGCTGCGGGCCAACGCCAACGATTGTTGATGGGTCGGCATGAAGGCGCCGCTGCCAACCTTGACATCCATCACCAAAGCATCGAGACCGGCCGCCAGTTTCTTGGACAGGATCGAGGCCGTGATCAACGCGACCGATTCGACGGTGGCGGTCACGTCGCGGATGGCGTACAGCCGCTTGTCGGCCGGCGCCAGTTGCTCGCTCTGGCCGATGATGGCCACGCCGACCTCGCGCACGACTTTACGCAGCAAGTCGTTGCCGGGCGCAGTGCAATAACCGGGAATCGCATCGAATTTATCCACCGTGCCGCCGGTGTGGCCCAGGCCACGGCCCGCAATCATCGGCACGAAACCGCCACAGGCGGCGATCAAGGGGCCCAGCAACAGCGAGACGACATCGCCGACGCCGCCGGTCGAATGCTTGTCCAGTACCGGCCCGGGCAAGTCAAAAGCGCGCCAATCGAGCACGCGGCCGGAGTCGCGCATCGCCAGCGTCAGCGCGACCCGCTCATCCATGGTCATGTCCCTGAAAAAAACGGCCATCGCGAAGGCGGCGATCTGGCCTTCGCCGATGCTGTCATCCATCATGCCGCGCACGAAAAATGCGATCTCGGCGCCGCTCAATGCCACGCCGTCGCGCTTCTTGCGGATGATTTCCTGGGTCAAGAACATGGCTTTCCCTTCAATGTGGATCGCGCTGCGGAACGGTTAAAGATTGCCCACCTCGGCGCCTGCAGTGGTTCAAAACAGGACCTGCCCATGCGCCAGCGGCGCGCTGCCCAGATGATGCGCCAGCGTCTGGCCGATGTCGCAAAAACTGCTCGAAATGCCCAGTTCGCGCGCTGCCACGCCAGGGCCGAAGAACAGCATCGGTATCTGTTCGCGCGTATGGTCGGAGCCGGCCATGGTCGGGTCGCAGCCATGGTCGGCGGTGATCACGGCCAGGTCGCCCGACTTCATTTTTGCGATGAATTCGGGCAAACGCGCATCGATCGCCAGCAAGGCGTCGGCGTAACCGGCGACATCGCGGCGGTGGCCGTAGGATTGGTCGAAGTCGACGAAGTTGACGAACACCAGCGCGCCACTGTCCTTTGCTCCATTGGCCTCATCCATGACTTTCAGCAAGGCGTCGAACAGCGCCATGTTGCCGTCGGCCTTGATCTGGCGCGAGATGCCCTGGCGCGCGAAGATGTCGCTGACCTTGCCCAGTGCAAGGACTTCGCCGCCGCCATCCTTGACATGGTCGAGCAGGGTCGGACTCGGCGGCGGCACTGCGTAGTCGTGGCGATTGGCGGTGCGCGTGTAATGGCCGTCGGCGCCGATGAAGGGGCGCGCGATGACGCGCCCGATGTTGTACGGCGCGACGAGTTCAAAAGCGAGTTCGCACAGCGCGTACAGGCGCTCCAGACCGAACGCGCTTTCATGCGCGGCGATCTGCAGCACCGAGTCGCCGGACGTGTAGAGAATGGGCTTGCCGCTGGCCAGATGCAAGTCGCCCAGGCGGTTGATGATCTCGGTGCCGGACGCGTGGCAATCGCCCAGAAAGCCGGGCACGCCCGCTTGCTGTTGCAAGGCGGCGGTCAATTCTGGCGGAAAGCTGGGCGCGCTGGCAGTCGCTTCGGGGAAATAACCCCAATCGAAATCGACCGGCACGCCGGCGATTTCCCAGTGACCGCTCTGGGTATCCTTGCCGGTCGAGCGTTCGCGCGCCGCGCCCCAGGCTGCCTCGAAACCGCTGCGCCGGGTGAAACCGGCCGGCCACTCGCCGCTGGCTGCATGGGCTGCGGCGCCCAGACCGAGATGCTCCAGGCGCGGCAACTGCAGCGCCCTGCCCTTACTTGCGGCCCAGCTGGCGATGTGGCCGAGGGTATTGGCGCCGGCATCGCCAAACTTGGCGGCGTCCGGCGTGGCGCCGATGCCGAAGGAATCGAACAACAGGATGAAGGCGCGTGACATGGCGGGGCTCGCTGGGTGATGTGAACTGGATTCAGGCTCGATGATCCATCCTGGATGAGTAATCTTGAATGAACAATCCTGAATGATTCATGACTGCGCTGGTTCCGGCATTCGCGCCACCCGCTCGAGAAAAGCGAGGATCAGCGTCGTCATCTCTTGCGCGCCCAGCGCAGCGTATTTCAACGTCTGCTCGTGCGACAGTTCGACGTCCCCCAGCCCCTCGGCCAGGTTGGTGATGACCGACAGCGCCACCACCTTGAGGCCGCAATGGCGCGCCGAAATCACTTCCGGCACCACCGACATGCCGACCAGATCGGCGCCCAGCAGCGCCATCGCGCGGATCTCGGCCGCTGTTTCAAAGTTCGGCCCCGGACAGGCGATGTACACGCCCTCGTGCAGCGTCACGCCAGCGCTGGCAGCGCTCTGTTGCAACAGGGCGCGCAGCGCGCTGTCATAGGCATTGGCCATGCTGAAAAAGCGCGGGCCGAAACGTTCGTCGTTGGCCCCGACCAGCGGTGTTCCGGGCAGAAAATTGATATGGTCGGTCAGCGCCACCAGAGCGCCGGCATCGACGTCAAGGCGCAGCGAACCGGCGGCATTGGTGACGAACAGCATCTCGCAGCCGAGCAGCTTGAGGGTGCGAATCGCGCTGGTCATCACGCCCATGCCGTAACCTTCGTAGAAATGGCCGCGCCCCTTCATGCAAGCCACGGGCACGCCGGACAAGGTGCCGAGCACCAGTTCGCCGGCATGACCGTGCACGGTGCTGATCGGAAAGCCCGGCAAGGCGTCGAAATTGACGCTCACGGCATCTTGCACCTGCTCGGCCAGTTCGCCCAGGCCGGATCCGAGTACCAGCGCTACCCTGGGCTTGAAGTGGGCCGGAACCAGATTGCGTATCAGGTCGGCTGCTGCGTAGGGCGTATTGTTGGACATGAGGATCCTTGTCGGGTGAGCGGAAGAATGGATTCAGGACGAGGCTAGCACATCAGCGCCGCGATGGCGATGGCCGCTGTCGATGGCAGAACGGACCATCGATCAAGCGCGGCCCGATTTCCGGGCAAAGAAATCACTGCAAAAATAACCACAGACACTGGAGACGGCCGACAGTGCGCTGCCCCACGCGATGTCGGTGAGCGCCAGCCGGATGGTCCAGCCCTTGAGCGTGGCCAGATTGGTCAAGTCATAGGTCGCATAAGCCACCAGCCCGAAGAAGCCGCCGAGCAGCATTGCCCTGACCCACGACGCGCCAGCGACGGCCGGCAACACGCAAAATGTCACCAGCGCGGCGACGAACAGCGCATAGAATGCCAGCGCGACCGCCAGATCGGGCTCGGCCAGCAGCAGAGGTCCGATCTGCGATTGATAAAACGAAGGGGCAATCCGGGTCAGCCAAAAGAAATCCAGCATGCAAAATCCGAGGGCGGTGCCGGCGTAGGCGATCAAGTATTTTTTCATTTCTTGTTTTTCATCCGTTATTTTTACATCAAGAAAGAATCATAGTTCAAGGCCAGATCGCCTGCAACAGCGCGGCCAAACGGAAACCGGCCTTGGTCAGCTGGCGGCGCGCCAGCACGGCGCTGGTCCATGGATAGTCCGGTGGCAGCGTCAGCATCCAGATATCGATCACTGCGCCGTTGCGCCCGACTTGGGTGGCGTGCCGATCCGCCCGCACGCCGGCATAAGCGCGCTGCGCGGCTCGCAAGCCATCGTCGGCCCACTGCGCGGGCCAGTTGGCCGGGTCGCTGCCATGCCGTTCTGCCGACGGCACGCTGGCCCTGAGGCTGTCGGCGAATTGCCCGGGCGTGGCGGCACGCGCAATGCGCATCGCGTCATCGACGGTGTTGAGGTCCCAATACGCATGGAAGCTGCGCTGCGCTGGCCGGCGCGCCGCACCGGCTGATACCGAGCTGCGGCCGGATCGTTGCGGTCCGGCCGGGATCAGCCGAGCGCGCGCCAGCGCCAGACTGGCCTCATCGAGCAAAAAATTGTTGCCGCCGCGCGTATCGAACAGCGTCTCGCCATCGACATCGGATTGCACCGCAGGGATGCGCCATCGGCCATCCCGGTCGACATAGGCCGCGCCCACGTGCAGCGGTTGATGGATGTCGCCGACCA
>CANFGA010000301.1 GCA_947446335.1 Oxalobacteraceae bacterium
AGAGCAAGCCGAGCGCAAACAAGGCCCAGCGCGGCAGCGCGAGGGTGGCTGCTGCGGGCAGTCGGACCGGCTTCATCGGGGAGGGGAGAGGCAAAATGGCGACCAGAATAGAGGTGGTTTGACGAAAAAAAAAGGCAGCCAGTGGCTGCCTTTCTGGCAGCCGGAGCTGCTGGACCGTGCGGCAGTAATTATACTGCTGCTTGGGTCTTCGAACCGACGTTGCCGAATTTCTGGCGGAATTTCTCGACGCGACCTGCTGTGTCGACGATCTTGTGCTTGCCGGTGTAGAACGGGTGCGATTCAGCCGATACCTCGATCTTCACCAGAGGATATTCCTTGCCTTCGTGCGTGATTTTTTCACGGCTTTGGATCGTCGAGCGGGTGACGAATTTGAAATCGCAGGACAGGTCGTGGAAAACGACGTCGCGGTATTCTGGATGGATATTTGGTTTCATGTGTTTCTCAATAGTAAATAAGTTAGGTAGCCAAACGGCACTTCGGCGGTCGTCACGCTTCTTGACCCGATTGCCGATCACTTTCCAGGATTGAATGCAGCCGCAAATTATACAGGATGCAAGCCGACGGTGCCAAAAATCAGCCGCCGCCGCGCCGCATCATGTCGAAGAATTCGGCGTTGTTCTTGGTCGCCTTCATCTTGTCGAGGATGAATTCCATCGCTTCGATCTCGTCCATGCTGTACAGCAATTTGCGCAAGATCCAGATTTTTTGCAGCTGGTCCGGCTTGATCAAGAGTTCTTCGCGGCGGGTGCCGGATTTGTTCAGGTTGATCGCGGGATAGACGCGCTTTTCAGCGAGGCGGCGTTCCAGATGCACTTCCATGTTGCCGGTGCCCTTGAATTCCTCGAAAATCACGTCATCCATGCGCGAACCGGTTTCGATCAACGCGGTCGCGATGATGGTCAGCGAACCGCCTTCCTCGATGTTGCGCGCTGCGCCAAAGAAGCGTTTTGGACGCTGCAATGCATTGGCGTCGACGCCGCCGGTCAAGACCTTGCCCGAAGCCGGGATCACGGTGTTGTAGGCGCGCGCGAGGCGGGTGATCGAGTCGAGCAAAATGACCACGTCTTTTTTCATTTCGACCAGGCGCTTGGCTTTTTCCAGCACCATTTCGGCCACTTGGACGTGGCGCGTGGCCGGCTCGTCGAAGGTCGATGCGACCACTTCGCCGCGCACCGAACGCTGCATCTCGGTGACTTCTTCCGGCCGTTCGTCGATCAACAGCACGATCAACGTGATGTCAGGGTGGTTGGCCGTGATGGCGTGGGCGATGTGCTGCAAAATCACGGACTTGCCTGATTTCGGCGACGCCACCAGCAGGCCGCGCTGGCCCTTGCCGATCGGAGCGATCAGATCGATGATGCGGCCGGTGATGTTTTCCTGACCGTTCATTTCCCGTTCCAGGCGCAGCGGCTCGTTCGGGTGCAGCGGCGTCAGGTTTTCAAACAGGATGCGGTTTTTCGACGCTTCCGGCGATTCGCCGTTGACCTTGTCGACCTTGACCAGTGCAAAGTAGCGCTCGCCGTCTTTCGGGGTGCGCACTTCGCCTTCGATCGAGTCGCCGGTGTGCAGGTTGAAGCGGCGGATCTGCGACGGCGAAATATAGATGTCGTCGGTCGATGCCATGTAGCTCGCGTCCGGTGAGCGCAGGAAGCCGAAACCGTCGGGCAGCACTTCGAGGGCGCCGTCACCAAAGATCTGTTCGCCTGATTTTGCACGTTTTTTCAGGATTGCAAACATCAATTCCTGTTTGCGCAGGCGGGCCGCGTTGTCGATATCGAGGCCGATCGCCATCTCCAGCAGAGCCGAGACGTGTAAGGCCTTTAATTCAGATAAGTGCATAGTGAGTGAGTGTCCCGTGATGGGAATAAGGTAGGGGAGGGGACTGCGTGGTGTTGATCGAACAAGGAACGAGCCAGGGACTTCGTTCCCGGCCTGTCATCAGGCGCTGCGGGCGCAGTGCCTGATGATGAATTTACATGTTTTCGTTGATGAAGGCAGTCAGCTGGCCTTTGGCCATGGCGCCGACTTTTTGTGCAGCTGGCGCGCCGTTCTTGAACAGAATCAAGGTCGGGATGCCGCGGATGCCGTGTTTGCCAGGAATGATCTGGTTGGCATCGACGTCCATCTTTGCGATCAGGAGCTTGCCGTCGTATTCTTTCGCGACTTCTTCCAGAATAGGAGCAATCGCCTTGCATGGACCGCACCATTCTGCCCAGAAGTCGACCAGAACCGGACGCTCGGATTGCAGGACATCGGCTTCAAAAGAAGCGTCGGTGATGTGTTTAATGTTTTCGCTCATATTTTCCTCAATTGAGGGTGTGGGATCAATAACGCTTGGAGGTTATGCCATTTTTTGCCTGGTATCGCCATCAACGCTGCCGGATTACTGACATTAGATGGGGGCAATGTGCGCAAATTCAATATTCTCGGAAGGTGCAAGAGATGAATCTGTCGCTGGGGATGGCTCAAATAGTAACCCATTTTTCAGAAGTGTGGCGGGCGTTTGTGAAAAATGTTGAATTTTCTGCTGCGTGTTCAATCCGGCTTCAGGCATGAGGTGGTTCAATTCTGGCCGTTGCCGCCGCACTGTTGCAAGATCTGTTCGTCAGCCTGATTCAGTAATGGATGCAGTTGGGCGACGATCGCACCAGCTGATGCTGTTTCCGTGCTGATGTCCGTCTTTGGCAAGTGCTCCAGGTCTTCGCACAGTTGCGCCATGCCGAACGCGCCGACGATCTGGGCCGACGCTTTGACCCGGTGCCCGACCTCGCGGATCAGTGCGATGTCGCCGCGCGCCAGCGCCGCATCGAGTTCGCTGAAGCTGGCGCGCGTCGATTGCAAGAAAATCCTGGCCAGTTGCGCTATCTTTTCCTGGTTGTATTCAAGCAATTCTGACATGTTGCTCAGGTCGATGGTCGGTTGCTGCAGCATGGGAGACTCCCTGTGAATTGGTGGCGATGGCGCTCTGTCAAACTGCTCTTTGGATGTCATCGCAAATCGGTGTTGTCGCATTGTGCCTATGCAGGGAGTTCGATGCAAGCGTCCTGGCCTGGCAATGCGCTCTCTGGGCTATCATGCAGATCAATACACAACGCGGAGCGCGCTCATGGACAAGGAATTCACAGCGGTTCACTACGCGCTCGGCACTTGCACGCTGGGCGCGATCCTGGTCGCCCTCGCGCACGAGGGCATTTGCGCGATCTTGCTGGGCGACGATGGCGATGCCCTGGTGCTTGATCTGCAGCGCCGTTTCCCGCAGGCACAGGCAGCCGAACCCGGATTCGAACCTGGATTTGCGCCCGGACTGGAGGTGGCTTTGGCCAGCGTCATTGCGCTGGTTGACGCGCCGCATGCTGGTCTGGCCCTGCCTGTGGCCCTGCGCGGCACGCCATTCCAGCAGCGCGTCTGGCAGGCGCTGCGCCAGATTCCGGCCGGGCGTACCGTCAGCTATGCCGAACTGGCCGGTATCGTCGGCGTGCCCGGCGGCGCGCGCGCTGTGGCTGGCGCGTGCGCGGCCAATGCGCTGGCGGTCGCCATTCCTTGTCACCGGGTGCTGCGCAGCGATGGCGCACTGTCGGGCTACCGCTGGGGTGTGGCGCGCAAGCAGGCGTTGCTGGAGCGCGAGGCGGTTTGGCTGAGCGCATCCGGTCGTCGCCAGTAGCGCGCACGCAGTGGCAGCGCCGGTGGTAAGCTTGCCGGCCTTATCATCAGACAGCGGAGCCTGCGTGGCCACCAAACCTTATTGCGCATCAGCGGCGCGCGCGCTAGCGGCGCTGATCCTGTTCTGTTGTGCTGTAGCAATGTCTGCAGCAACATACGCAGCAACATACGCAGCAACAGCAGCGCCCGTCGCTGCGCCGGCTTTGGCATCGGGCGCCACTGTTGCCCGTGATGCAGGCACGCTGCGGGTCGGTTCCAAGCGCTTCACCGAGTCGTACATTCTGGGCGAACTCTTGCGGCAGAGCGCCGCGCCGTTCGCCGATACCGTGCATCGCCAAGGTCTGGGCAATACCGCGATCGTGCTCGCTGCGCTGCGCGCCGGCGATATCGATGTTTATCCGGAATATCTGGGCACGATCGAGCGCGAAGTCTTGAAACGCACGCAGCCGGCGACGCTGGAGCAGATTCGGCGCGAACTGGCGCCACTCGGGCTGGGCGTGGCAGTGCCGCTGGGTTTCAACAATACTTATGCGCTGGCGATGCGCGATGGCCCTGGCGAGGCGCGCACCTTGAATACATTAAGCGAGCTGGCAGCCCATCCGGAGCTGAAATTGGGCCTGTCGCACGAATTCATCGGGCGCACCGATGGCTGGCCCGGGCTGGCTGCGCGCTATGGTTTGACACAGCGCCCGCGCGGTCTCGATCATGGCATCGCCTACGCTGCGCTGACCGAGCGCCAGGTCGATGTGATCGACATCTATTCGACCGATGCGAAGATCGGCCAGCTTGGCTTGCGGGTGCTGCAGGACGATCAGGCTTATTTTCCGCGCTACGATGCAATGCTGCTGTACCGGCTCGACCTGGGGCAGCGTTTCCCGCATGCGTGGCGTGCGCTGCAAGCTATGGAAGGGCGCATCAGCGCCACAGACATGATTGCGATGAATGGCGCCGCTGAAATCGATGGAAAAAGCTTCGCCAGCATCGCCGCAGTCTGGCTGGCCAGTCATCAAGCCAACGGGGCACCCGCCGTCAGCGCTTCGGGCAGCGGCTTGATGGCCAAGATGTTCGATGAAAACCTGTGGCCTTTGACGCTGCAGCATGTCTCGCTGGTGCT
>CANFGA010000302.1 GCA_947446335.1 Oxalobacteraceae bacterium
ACTCGGTAATGGTCCCGGATTGCCGCCACCGTACGCTGGCCGTCGATCAGGTCGCTGATGGCAAAGCCGGGGAAGCGCTCGCCCATGCCGGCTTCGAATCGTCCTCGTTCATCGCCTGCGATCAGGCGGCTGAACGCGAAGGTGTCGATGTGGGTATAGCGCAACAGCAGCGGCGCGGTGAAGCTGTGAAATTGCTCGCGGCTGACATGGTCATTGGTGATGAACAACTGGTTGACGACGCGCAGCGTATCGATCGCGGCGGCGATGCCTTGCTGCAACGCCATGATCTTGGATTGCGTGCGGCGCTCGAAGATATCGCGGTCGATTTGTTGCTGATGGCCCAGCATCAGCAAAAACAGGGCACAGGACAGCAGCAGTCCGATCACCAGAATGGCGAGGGCTGGCAGTTTCAATCGACAATTCCAGCGGCCAGTGCGCATCGGAGGTCATTCGTATCAAGGCAATGCAATAATGATAAGTCATGTATTTGTTAATAAATAGACATATATTGCATTGTTGGCAAAATGATCTCGCAGCCGTGTCATGTATCTTGACTCAATCCATTGATTTTTAAAGATATTTTACGCCTATGGCGGGTCGCCACCGTGGCGGTGATGCAAGCGGCGCTAGGACGCGATTTCGATGTCCGGGCTTGGCAGCTGCGCCGCGGCTCTGAGCAATTGTTCGAATTGCTCAAGCGCAACCGGTTTGCCAAACAGATATCCCTGATAGTGGGTGCAGCCTTTTTTCAGCAGATGCTGGCGTTGCTCTTGCGTTTCCACGCCTTCGGCGATGACGCTCATGCCCAGGCTTTTTGCAATCGCAATGATGGTGCTGACAATCGCTTGATCGCCGCTGTCGAAGGCCAGGTCGCGCACGAAGGATTGATCGATCTTGATCTGATCGAGCGGCAAGCGCTTCAAATACTGCAGCGATGAATAGCCGGTGCCAAAGTCATCGAGTGCAAACTGGACGCCGATTTCCTTCAATGCATTCATCGCGGCAATGGTGTTTTCTACATTTCCCAGCAACATGCTCTCGGTGATTTCCAGCTTCAGCAACATCGGGTCGATCGCATGGTGCTGCACCAGCACATGGATTTGCGAGACGAAATCGAACTGGCGAAATTGCTTGGCGCTGACGTTGACCGACAGCACCAGATGGCGCATCAGCGGGTCTTGCTGCCACGCCTTGAGCTGGCGGCAGGCGGTGTCAAGCACCCATTGGCCGATCGGCAAGATCAGGCCGGTCTCTTCCGCCAGCGGGATGAATTGAGCGGGCGAGACCATGCCGCGTTCCGGTTGCAGCCATCGGATCAAGGCTTCCGCGCCCAGGATGCGCTGCGCGCTGTCGACCTGTATCTGGTAATGCAACTGGAATTGCTGGCACTCGATGGCCTGGCGCAATTGGCGCTCCAGCGCGATGCGGGCGTTGATGGCATCCTGCATTTGCTGGTTGAAGAAGCGGAACGTGTTGCGTCCAGCCTTCTTGGCCTGGTACATCGCGATGTCGGCGCGCTTGAGCATTTCCTCGACCGACTGGCCGTGATCGCTGAACATCGCCGCGCCGATGCTGACCGTGCTGCGGTATTCATGCTCGCCGAGCCGGTAAGGCTGGCCCAGCGTCACGAGAAATTTTTCGCCGACCGCTTCGGTCTGGATCGCCGCCTCGATCGCTTGCTCGCTCAAGTCTTCCAGCATCACGACGAATTCGTCGCCACCCATGCGCGCCACGATGTCGCCTGCGCGCAGGCACGATTTCAGACGCTGCGCCGCCTGTTGCAGCAGCAAGTCGCCGCTGTCGTGGCCCAGTGTGTCGTTGATATCCTTGAAGTTGTCCAGATCGATGAACAGCACCGCGCCATTGCGGCCGCTGCGCGCGCTCGACGCAAAGGCCTGGCTCAGCTGCTCCATCAGCAGGCGCCGGTTGGGCAAGCCGGTGAGCGGATCGTAGAACGCCATCTGCTTGATCGTTTCTTCCGCCTCCATGCGTTTTGTCATGTCGATCTGCGATCCGACATAGTGGGTGACGATGCCGTTGGCGGCCTTGACGGCGGAAATCGTCAACCATACCGGGTAGCTTTCGCCATCCTTGCGCCGATTCCATATTTCTCCCTGCCAGATTCCGGTGCTGCGTATGGTTTTCCACATGGTGCGGTAGAAGTCGGCATCGTAGCGATCCGAGCGAAACAGATGCGGCGTCTGGCCCAGCATTTCTTCCGAGGTATAGCCGGTCGCTTCGGTGAATGCCCGGTTCACACGCAGGGTCACGCCGTGCGCATCGGTGATGATCAAGCTTTCCTGGGATTCGAAGGCGATCGCATTGATGCGCAGCTCGGACGCTTCCGTCAGCTTGCGCTCGGTGATGTCGCGCGCGACGCCATACATCAACTGGCTCGCGATCGATGGCGTGACATTCCATTGCAGCCAGCGGTAGGAACCGTCCTGGCAGCGGTAGCGGTTTTCAAACGAGGTCATCGCCTTGCCGTCGCACACGGCATCCATCTCGGCCAGCGTGGTTTGCCGGTCGTCGGGGTGGACCAGTTCGATGTAGGGCGTTGCCAGCAACTGCGCCTTGGCGTAACCGAGCGTCTGGATCCAGGCCGGATTCATGTCCTTGATGTCGCCATCGAAGCCGAGGGTGCAGAGCATGTCTTGTGAGAGCACAAAAAAGCGGTTGCGTTCTTCTTCAGCCTGCTTGCGGGCGCTGATGTCGCGCAATACGCAGGTGTAGTGACGCTCGCCGCCCAGCACCATCTCGTTGACCGCGATATCGAGCGGGAACAGGCTGCCATCCTTGCGCCGACCGGCCACTTCGCGCCCGCGTCCGCTGGCGCGCGCTTCCTCGCTTGCCTGGCCATCCTCGATGTCAGGGGCGCTGCCCAGCTCGGGTATCAGCATGCTGAAGTTGGCCCCGACCAGCTCTTGCGCCGCATGGCCGAACATGCGCGCTATGGCCGGATTGACGGTTTCGATGACGCTATCGCTGGCGCGCAGCGTGATGATGCCGTCGGCCACCGTATTGAGTATGGTCTGGATCAGCGCCGCGCTGTCGCGCATCGCTTGCTGTTCGGCATATTCCCGTGTGATGTTGCGAAACACCAGCACTGAACCGACCACTTGGCCGTTGTGGTCGCGAATCGGTGCGCAACTGTCGGCAATGTCGCATTCGCTGCCATCGCGTGCAATCAGCAAGGTATCGTTGTCCAGGCGCTGGATCGTGCCGTGTTCCAGCGCAGCGATGCTGGGCACGGTCACGATCTGGCGGCTTTTTTTGTTGACGATGTCAAAAATTTCATCGAGCGGGCGCCCGTGCGCCTGGGCCCGGGTCCAGCCTGTCAATTGCTGCGCCACCTGATTGATCAGTGTCACGCGCGCATCCGCATCGGTGGCGATGACGGCATCGCCTATCGAGTTGACAGTCACCGCGAGTTTTTCTTCGCTCGCTTGCAAGACGGCGTAAGCCTGCTGCAGTTGCCGGTTGGTCTGCTCTTGCAGGTCGAGCAAATGGAGGGTTTTCAGATGCACCAGATTGCCCAGACGCCGCTGCTGGCGCCGGTAGATCAGCCAGGCAAACGCTACTGCGCACAGCAGCGCAAGCAAGCTGGTGGCGACGATCAGTGCGAACAGGCGTTGCAGCGTTGTCTTGATTGCTGCTTCGCGCCTGGCCAGATCGATTTTTTCGATGCTGATGAAAGCGCTCATCCCGGTCCGAATCTCATCCATCAATGGCTTGCCCTTGCCATCCTTGACCATCGCAGTGGCGGCAGCCATGTCGCCGCTGCGGCGCAGTGCGATCACTTGCTCCATTTCTTCCAATTTGGCATGTGCCAGCGGCACGATGGCATCGATATGATTTTTTGCCGCAACAATGGTCAATTTTTTTTGCAAAGCATCGAGACCGGCGATGATGTTCCCAGGCAACTTGACATAGGATTGCAAAAAGCGCTCATCGGCAGTCAATACATAGCCGCGCTGGGCGGTCTCGCTATCCTTCAAGTCGGACAGCAATGCCTGAGCGTCATTGATCACGTCGGACGTATGCTGGCGCCAGCGTTGCGCCTCTTCGATCTGGGCCAGTGACCAGAACAAGGAGGTGATGCCGAGCGCCACCATCAAGATTGCGCCGGCAAGAGCGGCGCTGATTTTATGGGAATTTTTCACGAGATCTTGCCGTCCTCGGCTAGCGAAGACAAGCAGTTGCCAGGCTGGCAATTGGGCATCCAGTGTATCGGACGATCAATGCCACGGCAGAGTCGCAAAATTGTTGAATCATGGTTCACCTCAGAGCGCGTGTGGTATTCAGAATCAATCGCGCCATCGATGATGCGAGTTGCATTTATAGTATTATTCCATTTGTTTGAAAAAATTCTACGGTAATTGTTGATAATTATCAAGCGCACGATCCAAAAACCATGATTTCAATGATGCGGCAACCCGAGCCGGATTCAGCTTTTCCCCTAAGCTTATATCAGAAGGTGATCGGTTCAATCGGGGCTGGCACCGCGTCATTTTACGCAGTATCGCACCCCGATCGAGCCGATCCCCTTTTATTAGAACTGCTCCGCTGTCAATGCCATCACGCCGGCGCTGCCGTCGATGATGGAACTGCGCAAGCCGGACGCCTGCGACAGCATGTGATCGGCAAAGAAGCGCGCGGTGCCGATCTTGGCATCATAGAAACTGGCGTCGCCGCTGCCGGCATCGAGTTTCTTTTGCGCCACGATGGCCGCGCGCGCCATTTGCCAGCCGCCCAGCGTGATGCCGGCCAGTTTCAGATACGGCACGCTGCCCG
>CANFGA010000303.1 GCA_947446335.1 Oxalobacteraceae bacterium
CGGCTACAAGATCAGCCCTTACCTGATTTCGAAGGTCACCGACAACAATGGCAACACGCTCTCGCAAGCGAATCCGAACCAGGCCGGGGTCGAGGCCAACCGCGTCATCGACGAGCGCAACGCATTCATGATCGACAGCATGCTCAAGGATGTGGTGCGCTACGGCACGGCGGTCAAGGCGCAGTCGCTGAAGCGGCCCGACCTTGCCGGCAAGACCGGCACCACCAATGACTCGATCGACGCCTGGTTCGCCGGCTATCAATCGAAGCTGGTGGCGATCTCATGGATGGGCTACGATCAGCCGAGGAACATGGGCAACCGGGAAACCGGCGGCGGACTGGCGCTGCCGATCTGGATCTCGTACATGCAAACGGCGCTGAAAGGAATTCCGATCGAAGAACGCACGGTGCCCGAAGGCTTGGTGCAATTCGGCGATGAGTATTACTATGAAGAAAATCCGCCGGGCACCGGCGTGCGCAGCCTGGAAGCGGGCACGCGCGGCACCCCCGACGAAGAAAAGGCCAAGAACGCGGTCAAGAACGAATTGTTCTAGGCCTGTGGCGCAGGATCAGGCCAGCACCACCGGCGCGCCTGCCTGCAGGCTCGCCATGTTGGAAAGCGCGGCGAACAATTCGGAGCCGTCGCGCGTATTGACCCACTGCCCGCCCACCTGCTTGTAATGGAAGCCGCCCGATTTTGCGGCGACCCACATTTCGCGCATCGGCGCCTGGCTGTTGACGATGATTTTCGAACCGTTGTCGATGAACTCGATTTCCAGGACGTTGCCGCTGCGGCTGCACTCGACATCGAGCAGGTCGGCGTCGTTCAAACGGTCAAAGGCGGCCTCGATTTGATATAAAGTTGCTTCGGCTTGCGCCAAAAATTCTGATTCGCTCATGCTACACTCCGGGATCTTTGATCAAACCATGATTCTAATCGTGAAGCCCACTTTAGCGTTTTATATTGTCGCCGCATTTGGCTCCCTAGTCTTGCTGGCAGGCTGCGGCCAGCCCGGCGCGCTGTATTTGCCCAAGCCGCCAGCGGCCAAGGTTGCGCCAGCCCCCGCCGCGACCGTTAGCCCGTCGTCACCCTCTTCCACCGCCCCAACGATAAAACAATAATATGTCGCATTTTTCTTACCAGAACGGCGTGCTGCATGCCGAAAACACCGCGCTCGACGCCATCGCAGCCGAATTCGGCACCCCCACTTATGTCTATTCCAAGGCTGCGCTGCTGAGCAATTTCAGCGCCTATGCCGATGCCTGCCAGGGGCGCGATGCGCTGGTCTGCTATGCGATGAAAGCCAATTCCAACCTGGCCATCCTGGACTTGCTGGCGCGCCAGGGCGCCGGCTTCGACATCGTTTCCAGCGGCGAATTGTTGCGCGTGATCGCCGCCGGCGGCGATCCGGGCAAGGTGATCTTTTCGGGCGTGGGCAAGAGCGAAGAAGAAATGCGGCTCGCCTTGTCGCACGACATCCTGTGCTTCAACGTCGAATCGATCCCCGAGTTGCACCGCCTGAACCAGGTCGCGGGCGCGATGGGCAAGCAGGCGCCGGTGTCGCTGCGCGTCAACCCCAACGTCGATGCCAAGACCCATCCTTACATCGCGACCGGCTTGAAAGCGAACAAGTTCGGCGTCGCCTTCGACGATGCGCTGGACACGTACCGCACCGCGGCGCAACTGCCGCACCTGCGCGTAGTCGGCATCGATTGCCATATCGGCTCCCAATTGCTGGACGACGCCCCGCTGCTGGAAGCGCTCGACAAGCTGATCGATCTGATCGACATGCTGGCCGCTGAAGGGATAACCCTGCACCACCTCGACATCGGTGGCGGCATCGGCATCGCTTACGGCGAAGAGGGCGAAGACGAACCGGTCGCCGTGCAGGATTACCTGGGCCGTCTGTTCAAGCGCATCGATGCGTGGCGCCTGGCGCGCCACAACGGCGCACCGATCAAGGTCATCTTCGAGCCGGGTCGCTCGATCGTCGGCAACATCGGCGTGCTGCTGACCCGCGTCGAATACATCAAGCCGGGCGAAGAAAAGAATTTTTGCGTGGTCGATGCGGCGATGAACGATTTGATGCGCCCGGCGCTGTACCAGGCCTGGATGGATGTGCAAGCGGTCAAGCAAGACAATGGCGCGCCGCTCTGCTACGACGTGGTGGGACCGATCTGCGAATCGGGCGACTGGCTCGCGCGCGACCGGCACTTGGCCGTCGCCAGCGGCGATTTGCTGGCCATCATGGCCGCCGGGGCTTACGGCATGACGATGGCGTCGAACTACAATACGCGCGGGCGGCCGGCCGAAATCATCGTCGATGGCGAGCAATGCCATCTGGTGCGCCGGCGCGAACTGCCAGCCGATCTGTTTGCGCTTGAAAGCACGCTCAAATAGAATCACATTCCAATTTGTTAGCGCAGAAGTTGCTGCATCCAAAAGTCGGCAAGCTCTGCGCAACCTGTCGGACAGCAAACATCTGAAATATGGCCAGAACCGTTCTCTAATAATACTGCGCGGGTGGCCACGCGTGCCACTCATGATCACAATGCGAGCACCTGGTATCAATTAACTCTTCTTCCCAATCCCATTTGTGACTCATTCCGCCAAGCACGACATTCCCCACCTTCAGCGCATTGCGCAGCGATTCGTTTAACGTTTCGACATTGCCGTAGATAATCTTGACGCCGCTGGCCTGCGAGCAGCAGGGGCATTTCTGTTTTATTTTATTTTTTGTCATTTTTGTTTCTTTTTGTCACCTTATATTTCCATTTTAAAATTATTTTTTGAATAATATCGCATCGACAAGCCCAACCTGCGTCAGTTTTCAATCGTGCGCGGTGAATTGAAGAAATAAAGTTGAAGGGCATGACCTTCTCCCCTGCCCTACTGGAAACATGGGATGAACTTCCTGCATTGCCTGCCAGGCACGAAGGCGCGCATTCGGCACTGAAGAGTGCTGGAGTTGTCTGCCGCTCAGGGGAGGGATTTGCCGGGTCGTCGCACTCGACATGCAGCAGCCTGCGAACTGAATGGCACGGCCCAGAGCAGCACCTAATCAAAGGGCAAACCGCTTGGCAGTTGCTGGATGAATTTGAATTGACCGCCATGCATGCCTATCTGCATGGCTCTTCATTGCCGGATCGACAAGGCTAAGTGCTGGTACGGACCGGGTCTGCACACGCCATCATCGCGTGCACCACGCTACTCGAGATGCACTAAGCGGCACCTGCTGTGCTGCGACTGCGGTACCAGGCCCAGTAGATGCGCGCGCCCAGCAGCAATGCGAGAACGCTACCGACCGCGATCGGTTCGATGAAATCGTTCTTGCCCGCCTTCATCCACCAGAAGTGCAGGATGCCGAGCGGCGCGATCAGATAGACCAGCCTGTGCAGCCACATCCAGCGCTTGCCACCCAAGCGGCGCTGCATGCCCTTGGTGCTGGTCAAGGCCAACGGGATCAGCAGCACGAATGCGCTGAACCCGACCGTGATGAAAGGCCGCTTCAGCACATCTTTCCACATCGCCGCCAGATCAAAGAAATGGTCGAACCAGAGGAAGGTGGTGAAGTGCAGCACCGCGTAAAAGAACGCAAACAAGCCCAGCATGCGGCGCAGCTTCAACAGCCAGTTCCACGAAGTGAGCCGGCGCAGCGGCGTCACCGCCAGCGCGATGCACAGGAAATACAAGGTCCAGTCGCCGGTCGCGCGCGTGATGAATTCGATCGGCTCGACCAGCCGCCCGCTCACCGTCAGCCACGCCATCCGCACGAACGGCAGCAGCGCCAGAGCCACGACGATGGCCTTGATCAGAGTCAACTGGCGCCCACCCGGATTGAATGCCATGCTAGAAGAATTTCTTCAAATCCATCCCCGCGTACAGCGAGGCGACGTCGTTGTAGCCATTGAACATCAGCGTCTTGCGCTTGGGGGTGAAGAAACTGTCTTCGCCGATGCGACGCTCGGTCGCCTGCGACCAGCGCGGGTGATCGACGCCCGGATTCACGTTCGAGTAAAAGCCGTATTCGGACGGCGCCACGACATTCCACGCGGTGCGCGGCATTTCCTTGACGAAGCGGATCTTGACGATAGACTTGGCCGACTTGAAGCCGTACTTCCAGGGCACCACCAGGCGCACCGGCGCGCCGTTCTGATTCGGCAAGGTCGAGCCATACATGCCCAACGCCAGCATCGCCAGCGGGTGATTGGCTTCGTCGATGCGCAAGCCTTCGACATAGGGCCAGGTCAGGACGCGGCTGCCCAGGCCCGGCATCTGTGCCTTGTCGGCCAGCGTGATGAATTCGATGTATTTCGCATCGCCGGTCGGTTCGACCTTCTTGATCAGGTTTGACAGCGAATAACCGACCCATGGAATCACCATCGACCAGCCTTCGACGCAGCGCAGGCGGTAAACCCGCTCTTCCAGCGGCGCCAGTCTCATGAGCGCATCCAGATCCAGGGTCATCGGCTTCTTGACCGCACCTTCGATCGCGATGCTCCACGGCGCCGGCCGCAAGCTGCCCGCGTACTTCGCAGGGTCGCTCTTGTCGGTGCCGAATTCATAGAAGTTGTTGTAGTTGGTTGCGTCCTGGTAGGCGCTTTCCTTGTCCATGACCGAATAGGCAGGATTGCGCTTCGATGCCAGCTTCGGCTGCGCAACACCTTGCGCGAATGCTTCGCGGTTGGCCATTTCGAACAGGGCGCTGCCGGCGATCGAGCCAGCGGCGATTTGACGGATGAAACTGCGGCGCGACTCGAACACGGCGCGCGGCGTGATTTCGGACGA
>CANFGA010000304.1 GCA_947446335.1 Oxalobacteraceae bacterium
GGCACCGATGGACTCTGTCGTGTTGCCGCTCAAGCCGGGCATGCCAAAGTCGCTCTCTTCAGGGCTGACCTGCAGTTTTTCGCCGGGCATCCGGCAAGCTGTCTCGCCATGGTTGTGACCATGACCATTACCGCGCATCGACTGGGATGCACCTTTCGAATCGGGCGTCTCCATGACCGGGTCCTCACCCGGCATTGATGTCGATTCCTTCGATTTTTTCATAGCCATGCTAGCTCCTTTAAATTGCAATTTAAAGTGGACTCGACCCTGCAAACATCTGCAATCGAGTTGACGCTGGATTCCTGTTTTTGCAGCATTGAAGCGGTCGTCATGCAATGCAAGACAACAGGGCGAGCGCCCAGCGCTGGGGAAGACGCTTGCCGACGCGGTCAACACTGCAAGCGTCTAGTGTCGGCGCTGCGATGGATAGAGAATTTGAGGAAGATCAATGTCGTGCCGGCACGCGCGAAGCGTGTCATCGCGCTGCGTGGTTGGCAAGCCTTGGGCCTGCCAATTCGTGGAGGCCCAGGCAGAATGCCTGCTGGCAACTATCAGTGCGCCCGGGGCTTTTCTCGCTGCACCAGGATGAAGGGGCTGACCACGGAAGTCCACAGCTCGGCGTCGGTTTCCAGCCATTCCTGGGCTTGCTGGTCCGAGACCTTGGCGATCTTGCCGTCGGCCATCCATTGGACGATGTTGGCTTTGTCGTCGTGCGAAATGCGCAGCGCCACGTCGACCAGATCGAGCTCGTCGCTGACGAAGACGACAGTGCCGCCGGCGAAGTGTTTTTGCAGTTCGCTCCATGCCAGGCGCGCTGTTTCGCGGTTGATCTTATCGCGCAGATCGGTATCGTTTTCGGGTTTGGTGTCCATGCAATCAGTCTGAAAAAGAGGTGGGCTGCATCGAGTCATCCGATGCGCAGCGTTTCATGGTAGCCGATCGCAGCCAGCGGCGTGCAGCCTGGTCAGTAACCATCACGCCGCTTCCGCATGCTCAACCATCAATTGGACCCGGGTCACGCCGTTGTATTCGTTGGCATCGAGGCGAAAGGCGACCCGCGAGCGCGCAACCAGGGCATCGGTGTGGCCGAACCAGATCGCGTCGAAGCGGGTGCCATTTTTTTCCAGCAGCAGCTTCAGATGGCGCTCCTTCAAGATGCGCTGGCTGACGACGCGAAACTCGTCGCAAAAAACGGGTGCGGCGAATCCTTGGCCCCAGACCTGGGCATCGATCAACTCGATGAATTGGGTCGTGTAATAGGACTCTTCGAGCACGCCGTCGGTGTCGATCACCCGTTCAAGCTGGGACGCGCTGAGCTGCGCGCTGCCGACCGCTTCGAAGGCCTTGGCAAAGGCGTCGAAGGCTTCGGCTTTCAATGTCAGGCCGGCCGCCATCGCGTGGCCGCCGAATTTGTCGATCAAGCCGGGCGCGTGCTTGGAGACCAGGTCGAGCGCATCGCGCAGATGAAAGCCTGGAATCGAGCGCCCCGAGCCCTTGATCATGCCATCCATGCCGGGCGCGAACGTGATTGTCGGGCGAAAGAATTTTTCCTTCAGGCGCGAGGCGACGATGCCGATCACGCCCTGGTGCCATGTTTCATCGAAGACGCAGATCGTGCTGCTGTTGGCGGGCTCGAAACTATCCAGATGCAGCAATGCCGTATCTTGCATCTCGGCTTCGATCTCGCGCCGCTGCAAGTTGATGTCGTTGAGTTGCTGTGCCAGCGCCCAGGCGCGCGCCTCATCGTCGGTGGTCAAGCATTCGATGCCGATCGACATGTCTTGCAAGCGCCCGGCCGCGTTCAGACGCGGGCCCAGCGCAAAGCCCAGATCGAACGGCGTGGCGCTGCGCGCTTCGCGCCCGGCGACCCGAAACAGCGCCGCCACCCCCGCATGCATGCGCCCGGCGCGCATCCGCTTCAAACCTTGCGCTACCAGCACGCGGTTGTTGGCATCGAGCTTGACGACGTCGGCCACGGTGCCTAGCGCGACCAGATCGAGCAGATGGTCCAGCTTGGGCTGGGGCTGATCGACGTAGGCGCCGCGTGTGCGCAATTCGGCTCGCAGCGCGAGCAAGACATAGAACACGACGCCGACCCCGGCCAGATGCTTGCTCGGGAAATGGCAATCGGGCTGGTTCGGGTTCACGATCACGCGCGCTGCCGGCAAGGTGTCGCCCGGCAAGTGATGGTCGGTGACCAGCACTTCGATCCCGCGCCGGTTCGCTTCTTCGACGCCATCGACGCTGGCGATGCCATTGTCGACGGTGATGATGATGTCGGGCGATTTTTCGCGCGCGGTCAAGGCGACGATTTCGGGCGTCAATCCATAACCGTATTCGAAGCGGTTGGGCACGATGAAGTCGACGACAGCACCCATCGCGCGCAAGCCGCGCAGTCCGACGGCGCAGGCGGTGGCGCCGTCGCAGTCGTAATCGGCCACGATCACCATGCGTTTTTTTGCAGCGATCGCATCGGCCAGGAACACGGCGGCGGCGTTGACCTGCAACAGTTGCGAAGGAGGAATCAGGGCCGTCAATTCGCAATTGAGCTCGGTAGCATCTTGCAAGCCGCGCGCGGCGTACAGGCGCGCAAGCACCGGATGGACGCCGCCTTGCTGCAGCGTGCTCGAGGTGCGCTGGGAGTAGGGGCGGGTGGCAATGCGGGCCAGGTGATTAGTTGGAGTGGATGGGCTGGCTTGACTCATGTCGATAATCGGTTCAGGTTGATTTTTTTCCAGAATTTGCGCTGGGCGTATTTGCTGCTGGAAAATTCGGCATGGGCGTCGCGGTTCGACAACACCAGCGTGCAGCGCTTGATGCGCCCTTGCTGCAAGGCTTGCAGCGCTGGGGCGAACCAGTGCTGCTCCAGTTGCTGCATCTGCATCAGCCAGTGCGACCAGTCGGATGCCAGTGCGGCCTGGTTCAAGGTCCCGAGCACGATCAGAGCGTCATCATGCCCTTCCATGGCCAGCGTGGATGCCAGATCGGCAGCGGCTTTGTTTGTTCCCAACGCCGTCAGCCACGGCTGTGCATCGCCAACTTGCAACGGCGCTCTGGGGTTCAGGTTGGCGTCGGCGCCGCCCCACAGCCAGAAGGCATTGATCGGCTTCAAGCCGCGCTGCTGGCGCTGCAGATTGACCGGATGTTCATGCCACAGCATCTGGATTTCGTTTTGCAGCTTGCGGCAAGCCCTTGCACCCGGGCCTTCGGGCATCCAGGCCACCAGGTTTTGTCCGATCGCCGCCTCCAGCGTGCCTGTTTGCACACCTTTCCACGCGTCGGCGCGCATGAACCAGGTCTGCGCATCGCCATACAGCAAGGGTTGCTGGATCTCGTCGAAATACGGCTTGGCGCAATCGAACAGCGCGCGCGACTCGGCTTCGTCGAGGCGCAACTGGCGCGGGTCATCCATCAGCAAATGATTGCGCGCGATTTGCACGTGGACCGGGTTGATGATGAACCAGTGGCCATCGCTTGCATCGAGCCCTAAGCCGCGCATCGCAGCAAAGGCAAAAGCGGCGCTCGGGCCGTCATCGGCAGCGGCCAGCTTCAGCGCCTGCGTCAGCCACGCTTCGTGCGGCAGCATGCGCAAGGCGTTGTCGAAGGGGGTGAAACTGTGGGAATTAGTGCGCGCAAGCAACGCCGCCAGCGCCGGAGCTGGCAAAGCGCGCAGCAAGTCCCTGGCCATTTCGGGTGGCGGCAGGGCGAAAGGGAGGACAAGCGTGAGTTGATTCATGCCGAGATTGTATTTCATTGCGCAGGGCAACATGCAAAGAGCAGACAATTTCCTGACGTAATTAGCACCGGCAACCATGCTGCACCCGCCATGGCGCAGTGCCTTAATTGCGGTTTATATGGCACACTGCGTTTTTCTTTTGCAATTGATCGCTGGAACTCATGAGTCTTTTCAAGAATTTGCCCTTTGAATGGCTGGTTGGCTTGCGCTACACGCGCGCCGGGCGGCGCAGCGGGCGCAACAGTTTCATTTCCTTCATTTCGCTCATTTCGATGGCTGGCATCGCGCTCGGCGTGGCCGCGTTGATCGTCGTGCTGTCGGTCATGAACGGTTTTCAAAAGGAAGTGACCGACCGGATGTTGTCGGTGCTGGCCCATGTTGAAGTGTTCGACGCCAACGGCCGCATGCCGGACTGGAAGGGCGCGGCGGCAGAAGCGTTCAAGAATCCGGAAGTGATCGGCGCTGCGCCTTTCGTCGAGACGCCGGCGATGTTGCTGCGCGACGATGCACTGCGCCCGGCGATCGTGCGCGGCGTGCTGCCCGAAGAAGAGCCCAAGGTTTCGGACGTGGCCGGGCAAACCCGGCGCGGTGATTTCAATGCGCTGGTGCCGGGCGAATTCAACATCGTGCTCGGGATTGAACTCGCGCGCAGCCTGCGCGTCGATCTGGGCGGCAAGGTCACCCTTGCCTTGGCTCAGGGCCAGGTCACGCCGGCCGGGGTGCTGCCGCGGCTGCGCTCCTTCACCGTGGTCGGCATTTTCGAGGCCGGGCACAATGAATTCGATTCGGGACTGGCCTTCGTCCATTTGATCGATGGCGAAAAACTGCTGCGCCTCGATGCGCCGTCGGGTCTGCGCCTGCGCCTCTCCGACATGCACCGCGCGCCCCAGGTCGCCGCTGCCTTGCAGCGCAGCATGTCCGGTGACTTGATCATGCGCGATTGGTCGAAGCTGAACGCGAACTGGTTCGCTGCGGTGCAAACCGAGAAGCGGATGATGTTCATCATCTTGACCTTGATTATTGCCGTGGCTGCATTCAACCTGGTATCGA
>CANFGA010000305.1 GCA_947446335.1 Oxalobacteraceae bacterium
CACCAGCCATGGCCGCATCGACCAGGAAGAGTAATTCTTGTTGCCGATGACCAGGGTCAAGCCGGGTTGGCGGGCTGCTGCCAGCGTCTGCGACAGGCCGGAATCGAGTTCTGTTTGCATGAAATGGTCCGATAAGCTGGGGTTTGAAGGAAGGGTCAACGCTTGGCGCGGCTGCGGAAATCGTCGAAACGATCGCGGCCGCGGTGCACCGAGCCCAGATAGCGCGGCGCCACCGCCGCCAGCGCGGCCGGCACGATGCCCAGATCGAGCAGCGTCAGCGCGGTCGATGAGGGCGCGATGACATTGGCCACTTGCATCGAATCGAGATTGTCGCGACTCATCAACGGCCCGCCCGGCGCCCATTCCAGAAGCATGGCTTGCAGGCGCGCCAGCGACGTCGGCAGCTTTATGACCGGGCGCGGGTGGCCGCAATAGGTTCCCGCCAACGTGACGATCTGGCCCAGCGTCAGCACATCGGGGCCGGCCAGTTCATAGATCTTGCCCCTGGTTTCCAGGTCAAGCAAGGCATGGACGAACGCTTGCGCAACATCTTCGACGAAGACCGGCTGGAAGCGGGTATCGGCGCCACCCAGCGGCACCAGCGGCAGGATTTTTTGCATCGAGGCAAACAGGTTGATGAACTTGTCTTCCGGCCCGAATACCACCGAAGGCCGGAAAATCGTCGTCGCCAGCGCCGGATTCGAGAGCGCGGCCAGTTCGCCGTCAGCCTTCGAGCGCAGATACATCGATGGCGCATCGCGCGCCGCACCCAGCGCGCTCATGTGCAGGTAGCGCGGCACGCCGGCGGCGACACAAGCGGCCACCAGGCGCTTGGGCAACTCGACATGGGCACGGGCAAAGTCAGGACCATACGGCGTGCCCTGGCGTGAATGCAGCAAGCCGACCAGGTTGATGACCGCATCGACGCCTTGCATCAGGCGCAGCAACGTCGCATCCTGCCCCGGATCAGCTTCCACCACCTCGACCCGCGGCAGTGAAATCAGGTGCTTGGCGCGCTCGTAGCGGCGGGTCGGGACGATCACGCGGGAACCGGCGGCGGCCAGTTTGGCCACCAGATGGCTGCCGATGAAGCCGGAGCCGCCGATGATGAGGACAGTGGGATTGTGCATGGATGGTTGCCTTGTGATGGTTCGCTTGTATGGTTCGCTTGTATTGTTGTTCTAATCCTGCGCCACAGAACCCTTGGGCAAGACGGTCCCCAGGCGCGCTTTCAGCGACTGTGGCCGATTTTCAAACAGGGCTGCGTAATAGGTGGCATTCGACATCACATTCTTGACGTAGGTGCGCGTTTCAGTGAACGGGATCGATTCGGCGAAAATGGCGCCTTCAAGCGGCCCTGGAAAGGTCGCGCGCCAGCTGCGCAAGCGGCCGGGACCGGCATTGTAGGCGGCCGTCGCCAGCGCTTGCGAGCCTTCGAAACCGCCCAGCACCATGTACATGTAATTGGTGCCCAACAAGATATTGGTGCGCACGTCGCTCAGCATGTGCTGGGCAAAATCGGTCAGCCCGATCTTCTTGGCGACATAACTGGCGGTCGATGGCATCACTTGCATCAGCCCAGAGGCGCCCACGTTCGACTGGGCATCCATGATGAAACGCGATTCCTGGCGGATCAAACCGTAGACCCAGGCCTTGTCCAGGCCCAGCGTCTGCGTGGCCGGATGCATGATGTCGTTGTGCGGCGACGGATAGCGCTGCGTGTAATCGACTTCGGTGCGGGTCCGGTCCGAGGTATTGACCATCCGGTCGAGAATGTGATTCTGGCGCGCCAGTTCAGCCGCCGCCAGATACTGGCGCTCGCTCAGCTGGCGCAATTCCCAGTTCCATTCACGCGTGCCCTCGAAGCGCAGCCGCAGCCCGAAAAAGCGCAGTGAACGTTGAAAACCGGGCCGCGCCGCCATCGCCGCGACTTCATCCGCCGTGATCGGACGTCCGGACGGCGGGATCGCACTCAAGCGGCCCAGCTCTTCGGCTGCCAGTTGGCCATAGAAATTGGCCTGGTCGGCGATGCGCTCGTAAAGTTGCGCCGATTCATGGTTGACGTAGCCGGGCCTGGCCGCGACCCCGTTCACGTCCGGTGCCAGTTGCTGCAGCGCGCGCGCGCGCCAGTAGATCCAGGCCGGGTCATCGCGCAGCGACGGCGGCATCGCATCGATCGTGGCCTTCACTTGCATCCAGTTGCCATCGCGCAAAGCGATCCGCGTCTTCCACTGCTGCGCATCGAGCGAGAGCGGCGCGCCGTTCGAGCGGGCCCAATACTGGCCGGTTTCCGGCGCCAGCTTGTAGGATGACGCCAGCGCGATGCCAGCCCAGCCGATCGCCTGTTCCTGCGCGCTCAGCTGCGGTGACACCCTCTCCAGCGCCAGCAGCGCCAGTTTGATGCTGCTTCTGGCCATGCGACTGATCGCCACCAGATAGAGTTCATGTTCGGTGCGACCGCTGCCCATGCCCTTGGCCAGCGCGATCGCAGGCAAATCGACAGCCTGGGCCGCCTTCGTTTCCGATGCATCGAGCAATTTGGCGATCCGGCGCGCCGGACCGGTTGCGTCGAATTCGCCCGACAGGCGCAGCTGGAACCACAGGTCTTCGGCGTCGAACTGGCCGCTTTGGGCCAGCGCGACGATCAACTCGTTGCAAGCTTCGCCATAGGTGGCCGGCGCGATCAACAGCGCGCGCGCTTCGCTGGCGACCCGTTGCCTTTTCTGGATGCGCGACTGCAGCGCATAGCATTTCAATTGGGTATCGTCGTCGAGCACGAATTGGGGATAGTGCTCGTCGAAAGTGGTCCAGTCGCGCGCGCGGCCCAGCAGCAACAGCCAGTCGTTGCGCAATCGGTCTGCGATCGCGCTGCCGGCATAGCGCGCCAGGTAATCGCGAATTTCCAGCGCAGACGCCTGGCGCAGGCGCACTTTGAGACGATAATAATCGATGTAAGAGGCAAATTCGCGGCTCTGAATGCGCCCGGCATAGAATTGGGCCTTGGCCGCATCGTCCTGGCGCACCGCGTCGCGCAGCAACAAGAAGGCATTGTCATCGCTGCGTGCAGTCGATGTTGCACTGCCATCGTCGCTGCCGGAGGCGGCGCCGACTTCATCGGCCAAGGTAGCGCCGCAGGCGCAAGCGATGGCCAGGCCAGCTATCCATTTGAATCGGAACATCGATGCACAGCTTTCATTTTGATCGGGATTTCATTATATGACCAGCAGCCCAACAATAGCACGCACGCCCGACAACTTGTCGAAAGCGGCGCTGCGCAAGACGCTGCTGGCGGCGCGTATGACACTGACCGAGGATGCTCGCCGATCCTGGGATCAGGCGATCGGCGCGACCGTCATCGCGTGGTGGCAAACACGGCAAGCGCCGCTGCTAGGCGTGTACTGGCCGCTGCGCGGCGAACCCGATCTGCATCCTGCCTATGCCGAACTGGCGGCGCTGGGCGCGCATCTGGCATTGCCGGTGGTGCAAAAGAAAGATGCGGCGCTGCTGTTTGCCAGTTGGCAACCGGGCGAACCGATGGTGCAAGATGCGATGGGGGTGGCGGTGCCGGCGCAGCTGCGCCTGGTGCCCTGCCCGCCAGCGCTGCTGGTGCCTTGTTTGGGATTCAATCCGGAGCGCTTGCGGCTCGGTTATGGCGGCGGTTTTTATGACCGCACGCTGGCCGAGGCGCCGCGTCCGGCGACGCTGGGCATCGCTTATTGCTGCATGGAGGCCACCTTTGCCGGCGAACTCCACGATATCGCGCTCGATGCCATCGTCACCGAGCGCGGCTTGCTCTGATTTGGCGCATCAAGCCTTGACCAGGCGCTGCCACAGCGCCGTGGTCGGCGCGGCTTGGTTCATGCTGTAGAAATGCAAGCCCGGAGCACCACCGGCCAGCAAACGCTCGCACAGTTGCGTCACGACATCGAGACCGAAGGCCTTGATCGATGCGGTGTCGTCGCCATAGCTGGCCAGCTTCAGACGCACCCAGCGCGGAATTTCGGCGCCACACATGTCGGAAAAGCGCATCAATTGCGTGTAATTGGTGATCGGCATGATGCCGGCCACGATAGGAATATCGAGGCCGAGCTTGCGCGCTGCATCGACGAACTGGAAGTAGGCGTCGGCATTGTAAAAATACTGGGTGATCGCAGCATTGGCGCCGGCGCGCACCTTGCGCGCGAAGTTGTCCATGTCGTCCTGTGGCGATTTCGCCTGCGGATGCACTTCCGGGTAAGCCGCCACTTCGATGTGAAACCAGTCACCGGTTTCAAGACGGATGAACTCGACCAGATCATTGGCGTGGCGAAACTCGCCGGAGGCGCCGTAGCCGCTGGGCAAGTCGCCGCGCAGCGCGACCAAGCGCTTGATGCCGTGCGACTTGAAGTCAAGCAAGATGTCGCGTATCGATGCACGCGAACCACCCACGCAAGACAGATGGGGCGCGGCTTCTTCGCCGGCAGCGAGGATATCGAGCACCGTGGACAGCGTGCCGTCCTGGGTGGTACCGCCGGCGCCGAAGGTGACCGAAAAATACTTCGGATGCAACAGGGACAATTGCTGGCGCGTGGCGCGCAATTTTTCTACCCCATCCGGCGTTTTCGGTGGATAGAATTCGATACTGAAATTATGTGTTTCCATCTGTTTTCAAGAGTAAGGTCGAGAGCGCCCACGAGATCACGCTGTACAACAGCGCGCCACCGATGGCGGCCCAGAAACTGGTGACGTGAAAGCCGCCCACCATTTGCGCTACCAGCCAGAACATGAAGCCGTTCA
>CANFGA010000306.1 GCA_947446335.1 Oxalobacteraceae bacterium
AAAAAAAGCAGCAGCGCAAATCTTGCTGATGCTGGTCGTGATGAGGTGAAAACGCCCGACAAGGCGCAAATGCGTGCATGTATCAAAGCACCATGGCGTCCGGCTGCAGGCCCGAAGATCGGCAAAAAAAGCGCCAGAAATCCGTCCAGAAACCGGGTGCAAATGGCTGTCAAGGGCAGCGACTGCCTTGTTTGGCAGCAGTCGGCAACGACTTGAATTTTACTACATTTAGTAATTCGACTTCAGGATGGCACTAATTGTAGTACCCATGTCCGGCATGCGCAATAGATTTCCATCCCGTGCCGCGCTAATTTTTTGCACTTTGCACATCAAAATCGCTTGACTTTAATGGCTCGATACAAAAAGCCGCGTGCCGCCTCGGTAAGCTGCAATCCGGATGTTTTTCGGCACATTTCTTGCTCACGGCAACAGCACCGACAAGCCACAAGGGACCGGCATTATAGTCGAGGTAGAAGATTAAGGTTCCGGCGCATGGATGGCCAGCCTTTGCATCTGGTAGCGCAACTGCCGCAAGCTGATGCCCAGCAGCTGTGCAGCCTGGGTCCGGTTGAATCGGGTCCGGGCCAGAGCGCGCAAGATGATGTCGCGCTCGACCTGATCGAGGTAGTCGGGCAGACAAGGGGGCAACTCGCTGGCGGCAGCACTGGCGCCGCCAGCGTCGGCCGGCAAGACCGTGCGCGCGCCTTTCAGCGCCAGATTGGCCACTTCGATCACGCCATCGTCGGCAAACGCCAGAGCGCGCTCCAGGATGTTTTCCAGTTCGCGCACGTTGCCTGGAAACGCATAGGAACGCAGGGTTTGCAACACCCCGGGCCCCAGCAGCACCTTGTGTCCGGCGCCGTTCAAGCGCTGCAAGATGGTTTCGATCAGCACGTCGAGATCGTCGAGCCGTTCGCGCAGCGCAGGCAAGCCAAGCTCGATCACGTTCAGGCGATAAAACAGATCCTGCCGGAACTTGCCGGCCTCGACGCAAGCAGCGAGGTTCTGATGGGTGGCGCTGATGATGCGCACGTCGACCGCATCTTCCAGATTGGCGCCCAGTTTGCGCACGCGCCGCTCCTGTATTGCGCGCAGCAACTTCACCTGCATCGCCAGCGGCAAATCGGCCACTTCATCGAGCATCAGCGTGCCGCCATTGGCAGCTTGGAAAAATCCATCGCGATCCATCGTGGCGCCGGTGAACGCGCCTTTGCGGTAGCCGAAAAACTCCGCCTCCATCAGCGCTTCCGGAATGGCGCCGCAATTGACGGCGATGAAGGGTTGTTCGGCGCGCGAACTTTGCGCGTGGATTTCGCGCGCCGCCAGTTCCTTGCCGCTGCCCGATTCGCCGCTGATGGCAACCGGCGCCATCGAGCGCGCCAGGCGCGCGATCTGCGCGCGCAGCGCCACGATCGCGCTCGATTGGCCAGTCAAGCGGCTGCCACCCCGCGCCAACGCCACCGGCGGCGCATTCAAACGCAGCGCCGACTGCACCATCAGGCGCAATTGATCCAGCGCCACCGGTTTGGAAAGATAATCGAAGGCGCCCGCCTTGAGCGCGACGACCGCATTGTCGGCGCTGCCGAAAGCCGTCACCACCGCGATCGGCGTATTCTTGCCGCCGGCGCACACGGCGCGCACCAATTCCAGGCCAAGGCCATCGGGCAAGCGCATGTCGGTCAGCACCAGCGCATAGTCGCTACGTGCCAGAAAACCATGCGCCTCTTGCAACGTCGCGGCGCTGTCGACATCGAGTCCCATCCTCAGCAGTGTCATTTCCAGCAATTCACGCAAATCGGCTTCGTCATCAACGACAAGAATGCGAGGAGCAACCATGGCACTGCCTTTCAATTCATCGGCATGGCCCGAGGGGCGGATCCGAATGTAACGACAAACCTGCCGCCGGCCTGGCCGCCATCGCAACGATACTCGTAATCGAGCCGCGCCCCATTGTTGAGGCACAGTTCACGCGCCACATACAAACCCAGACCCAGACCAGGTGCGGCGCTCTGGTTCGATGTCGTGTAAAAGGGCTCGAACAGGTGCGACCGCACTTGCGGCGTAATCGCCGCGCCATCGTCCTGAACCTGCAAGGCGATGCCGACGCCAGACTCGCACAGCACCGTCAGACGCACGCTGGCCAGATTGCCGCTGGCATGGCGCACCGCATTGCTGAGCAGATTAAGGATAATTTCACGCAAATGCAAGGGATCGAAACCGACCATTGCGGTACCGGTCGGTTCGAACCAGATCAGATCGGGGGCCAACGCATGAATTTCCTGGAACTCGGTCTTGATTTCAGCCAGAAAAGTGCCAAGGTTGAGCGGCCCGTTGCAAGGCTGTACCTTGCGCGACAGTTGCAGTATGTCTTCCACCATCCGGTTGACGCGCTCGACATTGTCGCGCACGATCTTGAGCAGGCGCAACTGGGGCGCACCACTCACATCCTCGCCCAGCAGCGCGGTGGCGTGGCCGATCGCCGAGAGCGGATTGCGCACTTCGTGGGCGATGCTGGCCGTCAATCGCCCCATGGCCGCCAGCTTCAATTGCTGGGCCTGATGTTCGATCGCCGTCACATCCTGCAAAAAAATGACGCAGCGCTGCGTTGCCAGGGCGGCGGTATCGGCGGCGGCAAAGCGCAGCTTCAAGTGCACCGCTTCGCGCCACGCACCCAGGTCCTGTCCCTTGACAGCAACGAGCGCGGCGCTCTGATTGGCATCGGCCAGCCAGCGGGCATGAGCGCGCGCGATCGACTGCAAACGAGGCTGATCCGACAGCGCAACGCCGGGCGGAATCGGTCCCAGCATCTGGGTCGCTGCAGGATTGACTGTCATGACGCATCCGGCCTGATCCACGACGACGATGCCGTCCTCGATGTCGGCCATCACCAAGGCATTGATGGCTTGCTCGATGGCCAGCGCACAACCGCGCTGCAGCGCCAGTTCCTCCTGCTTGATCAGGCGCGCAGCCATCTTGCTCACCACCAGCACCAGCGCGAACAAGGCCGCGCCATACAGACCCGCTTGCATCAGCGCCATGTCGTTTTCGAGCACCAGAACCTGGTACAGGCCTTCTGCCAGCAAAAACAGCGAGACCAGCGCGGCGCACAGCAGCGCCAGCAATAGAGGCGCAAGAATGGCCACACCCGCCAGTGGAAACAGATAGAGCATCGCCAGCGCACTGCGCGCGCCGCCGGCATACAGGTAAAGCAAGGAGATGACGACGATGTCGAGCCCGATTTGCGCGCTCAGTTGCAGCAAGAAACGGCGCTGGCCATACAGCGCCAGCAGCGCGAAGCCGAGCGCCAACGCCAGATAGATCAGACAGATTTCATTCTGGATGAAATGATGCGCCCCGCTGCCCAGGCTCAGGTAGGCGAGCAGCACGACGGCGATCACGACCCGCGACAAGTTCAGCGTTTGCAGCGAGCGCCAGAAATTGACGCGCGAGCGCGCCGACAAACGTTGCAAACCGGTTGCCGGGGGCGCCGCCACGAATCAAGGTGGCGGCACGTGCGCCGCGCTGCAGTAATCGAGACCATGCGCCTTGACCGTCTCCGAAGCCGGATAGTACAAGCCGCATTGGGCGCAGCACAGCATCACTTCGGCATCTGGCAACTTCTTGCGCGGGGGCGCCTGCGGAGGGGGCATGCGCATCCCGCGCAGCTTGCTGCGCAGCGCCATCAGCACCAGGAAGGCCAGCGCCAGCCAGAACAGGATGCGGCTCATGATACCGCCTTGTGCAACACCACTTCGAGCACGAAGCGGCTGCCGACGTAGGCCAGCAGCAAGGTGGCAAAACCGGCCAGCGTGAAGGTCAACGCCGTCTTGCCACGCCAGCCGCGCCAATGCCGCCCGGCCAGCAGCGCGGCAAACAGAGCCCACGACAGCAGCGTGAACACCGACTTGTGATCCCAGCGCAGCGCGCGGCCAAACAATTGCTCAGAAAACACGATTCCCGACAAGACCGTCAGGCTCAGCAAAAAGAAGCCGAAACCGATCAAGCGAAACAGCAGCTTTTCCATCGTCAGCAACGCTGGCAACTGGTCCAGGGCGGCATCGAGGAAACTGCTGCGCTCGCTGCGCGTATGCAGACGCGACTCTTGCAACGCCATCAGCACCGCATGGAAGGCGGCGATCGTGAGCGTGCTGTAAGCGAGGATCGCGATCGCGATATGCCAGCCGAACATCAGCGATTTGCCATTCAACATGATCAAGCTGCCGGGAAACAGCGCCGGCAAGATGGCCGCAAGCGCAGCGCACGGCATCACCATGCGGCGCAAGCCATCGAGCACGACATTGCGGTTTTCTATCCAATAAGCGCCCACCGATACCCATAGCGCCGATGACAGCATCACGGCAAAGCCGATGCGCAAGGTACCCGGGGCGATCACGTCGAACCACAGCGTGGCGCCGTGCATCAGCCAAGCCAAAGGCGCAAGGACGGCGATCAAGCCAGCCTTGCGCGAAGGAAGCAAGCCACAAACAGCGTAGAGCAACGCGGCGGCGATAAAAAGATAAGTCTGCATGACATCAGTTTAACCCATCGCAGGCGCTAACTGGTGCAGCGCAGCAGCGTCTTTTCATTGCGCCTGTCATTTGTTACAAATTGCCTTCAAGGAAGTGCCGGCCAGCGACCGCCCGCGCGGCCACCGGGCCAAGGCGATGGGGTAAAATGGCGCATCGTGCGGCCTTGTGCCGGCTCCTTCCTTGATTTGTCCCAGGTCCATCATGCTAGATAATCTCACCCAACGGCTCGCCAAAGTTGTCAA
>CANFGA010000307.1 GCA_947446335.1 Oxalobacteraceae bacterium
CGGCGGGCGCGAACCAGCGCTGCGCGAGCGCGCCACCCGCGCCACGCTGCGCGTGCTGGCCGAGAAGACCTTGCTCACGCAGGAAATCGTCGATCGCTTGCTGGACTCGTACACTTTCTTGCGCAATCTGGAACACCGCTTGCAATATCTGGACGATGCCCAGACCCACACGCTGCCAGCCAATGAGGCGGACCGGCTGCTGGTGGCGCACATGATGAACCTGCCCGACACAACCACGCTGCTGGCCGAACTGGAAACCCACCGCGCCTTCGTGGCCAGCCAGTTCGATGCCATCTTCAGCGACAAGAGCGCCAGCGCAAGCGAGGGCGAACTCGACATCGACGCTTGCAACGAGTGCACCGACCCGGACGACATCGACGCTCTGGCGGCGCGCTTTGCCAGGCTCGGCTTTTCCGATCCGGCCCAAGCGGCCAAACGGCTGCTGGCGACCTGGCAGGCGCCGCGCCTGCGCGCTCTGCCAGAAGCGAGCCGCACCCGCCTGCTGGCGCTGGTCAATGCAGCGCTGCCCTTGATTGCCGAGTGCACGCAACAGGACCCTGCCGGCAGCGATTTGACCACGCTGGGACGCTTGCTCGATTTTTTCGAGGCGATCGCGCGCCGCTCGGCCTATCTTTCGCTGCTGAGCGAATATCCGCACACGCTGCAGCGCGTGATCCAGATGATGTACGCCAGCGGCTGGGCTGCGCAATTTCTGACGCTGCACCCGATCTTGCTCGACGAATTGCTCGATGAGCGCTTGCGCAGCGCCGCGCCCGACCAGATCGCGCTGGCCAAGCAATTGCAGGTGCAACTCGATGCGACCACGGGCGACACCGAACGCCAGATGGATATCCTGCGCGAAATCCATCACGCCTATCTGTTCCATTTGCTGGCGCAGGATCTGGCTGGCGATCTGACGGTCGAAATACTGGCCGACCATCTGTCGGCGCTGGCCGATACCATCGTCGCCGCGACCGTGCAGGCGGTCTGGCTGACGCTGCCCACGCGCCACCGCGAGATCCCCAAATTCGCCGTCATCGCCTATGGCCGGCTCGGTGGCAAGGAGCTGGGCTATGTATCGGATCTGGATGTCATCTTCCTGTTCGATGACGACCATCCGGACGCCCCGATGCTGTACGCCAAACTGGCGCAGCGCTTCATCACGTGGATGACCGCGCACACGTCGGCCGGCATCCTGTTCGACATCGACATCGCGCTGCGCCCGGACGGCGCCTCCGGCATGCTCGTTTCCAGCGTGGCGGCCTTCGAGCGCTACCAGGCAAATTCAGCCTGGCTGTGGGAGCACCAGGCGCTGTCGCGGGCCCGCTTTTGCGCCGGCGATGCAGCCATCGGCGCGCGCTTCGAACAGATCCGCTACCAGGTCTTGCGCACCGAACGCCCGGATGTCGCCGCGCTGAAAAACGAAGTGCTGGCGATGCGCAAGAAGATGATGGATGCGCACCCGAATCCAACAGCGCTGTTCGACCTGAAGCAAGATGCCGGCGGCATGATCGACATCGAATTCATGGTCCAGTACCTGGTGCTGCAACATGCTGCCAGGCACGAACGATTGACGATCAACCGCGGCAATATCGCGCTGCTGAAGATGTGCGGCGACCTGGGCTTGATCGATGCCGCACTGGCAGCCCAGGTGGCCGATGCCTACCGCGCGCTGCGCAAATTGCAGCATCAGTTGCGCCTGCAGGGCCAGGACCTGGCGCGCGTATCGCCGAGCCGGGTGCAGGAACATGTCGCACACGTCATGCGCTTGTGGCACATCATCTTCGGTGCAGAGAGCGCGACATGAGCAGCAGGCAAGCGAAGCGGCATCAGTTTTTGATGCACAATCGTCAGCCACACTTGGCCATTTGCCCTTAATCTTTGATCTTTAACCTTTAACCCTTTACTCTCAACCATCCAGCGCGCGCTTGGCAGCTGCCGCAACACAGGCACTGCCGGCGCAAGTCGCACAAACACTATGCCACTTCGATATTTATCCCATCTGAGCGATGAAAGACGCGACGTGCGCTCCGACCAGCACCTCGGCTTCGCACTGGCCTTCGTGGCCGGCGCGGTCAATGCCGGCGGTTTCCTGGCAATCGGCTTCTATACTTCCCACATGACCGGCATCATCTCCAGCATGGCCGATGATCTGGCGCTAGGCGAGTTTGCGCTGGCGCTGGCGGCGCTGGGAGCCTGGCTGGCCTTCCTGATGGGCGCAGCGACCAGCGCCATTCTGATCAATTTCGCCCGGCGCCGGCGCCGCAAGATGCGCAGCCAGTACGCGCTGAGCCTGCTGCTGGAGGCGGCGTTGCTGCTGCTGTTTGGCCTGGCCGGCGCTTACATGGAAGGGATGCGCGACTTCATGGCGCCGGTCACCGTGTTGCTGCTGTGCTTCATCATGGGCTTGCAAAATGCGATCATCACCAAGGTGTCGGGCGCGGCGATCCGCACTACCCACGTCACAGGATTGTCGACCGACATGGGGATAGAACTGGGCAAACTGCTGTATTACAACCGGCAGAAAACCGAGCGCGTTCCGCGCATATTGGTGCTGGCCAACCGTGGAAAATTGAAGCTGCATTCGATGCTGGTCGGCTTCTTCTTCATCGGCGGCGTCTCGGGCGCGCTCGGCTTCAAGCACATCGGCTACTCCGCCACCGTGATCCTGGCGGCAGCGCTGGCGGCGCTGGCGGCCGGCCCGATCCTGCACGACATGCGCATGATCTGGCGCTACTACCGGCCCAAGTTATAGTATTTGAGCCCAAAAAAAACGCCCTTCGATCAAACATCGAAGGGCGTTTTTGATTCAGCGACAACTGCGCTCTTTCAGCGCAGTTGCCGCGATCATTCTGTCGACATCATTTTGCCGACATCAGGGCCACGGTGGTATCGAGCATGCGGTTCGAGAAACCCCACTCATTGTCATACCACGACGATACCTTGACCAGACGACCCGATACCTTGGTCAGCGTCGAGTCGAAGTTCGACGAAGCCGGGTTGTGGTTGAAGTCGATCGAGACCAAAGGCTCGGTCTGATAAGTCAGGATGCCCTTCAACGCGCCTTCGGATGCGGTTTTCATGATCGCATTGACTTCATCGACCGTGGTGTCGCGCGAAGCGACAAAGGTCAGGTCGACCAGCGAGACATTGATGACCGGCACGCGGATCGCGAAACCATCGAGCTTGCCATTCAATTCCGGCAGCACCAGGCCGACAGCGGCGGCGGCGCCGGTCTTGGCCGGGATCATGCTCATCGTGGCCGAACGGGCCCGGCGCAAGTCTTCATGCATCACGTCGCTCAAGACCTGGTCGTTGGTATAGGCATGGACGGTCGTCATCAAGCCCGTTTCCAGGCCGATGGCATCGTTCAAAGGTTTGACCAGCGGTGCCAGGCAGTTGGTGGTGCACGATGCGTTCGAAATGACCGTGTCGGTCGCTTTCAGCACTTCGTGGTTGACGCCGAACACGATGGTGGCGTCGACATCCTTGCCGCCCGGTGCCGAAATGATGACTTTCTTGGCGCCGCCGACCAGATGGGCCGACGCTTTTTCCTTGGTCGTGAAGAAGCCGGTGCATTCCAGCACGACATCGACGCCCAGTTCGCCCCATGGAATTTCAGCCGGATTGCGCTGCGCGAACACGCGGATCACGTCGCCATTGACGATCATGTTGTCGCCGTCGACGGTGACGGTGCCGGGAAATTTGCCGTGCGCCGTATCGTAACGAGTCAGGTGCGCGTTCGACTTGGCATCGCCGAGGTCGTTGATCGCCACGATCTGAATGTCGTGTTGCTTGCCGCCTTCATAGAAAGCGCGCAAGATATTGCGGCCGATGCGGCCATAACCATTGATTGCAACTTTGATCGTCATGTTGTGCTCCTGATTGAAAAAAAAAGAGGGTCCTGGTGTGGCCGCACGGGCCCACACCAGACAATTGAGAACGTTTAGCTTGAACGCTTACTCGGCCAGCACCGACTTGACCTTGGCCACCACGTTGTCGACCGTGAAGCCGAAATGCTTGAACAGCGTGCCGGCCGGAGCCGATTCGCCGAAGCTGTCGATACCAACCACGGCGCCTTCGAGGCCGACGTATTTGTACCAGAAATCGGTCACGCCAGCTTCAATCGCGACGCGCGGCACGCCCTTGATCAAGACGCTGGCCTTGTAGGCGGCGTCCTGGCGATCGTAGACATCGGTAGACGGCATCGATACCACGCGCACATTGATGCCTTCGGCGGCCAGGGCCTTGGCGGCATTGACGGCCAGTTCGACTTCCGAACCGGTCGCGATCAGGATCGCTTGCGGCGTACCGGCTTTCGCGTCGGCAGCGTCGCTGAGCACGTAGCCGCCGCGGCTGATGTTGTCGATCTGCAAGCTGGTGCGTTCCTGGTACGGCAGGTTTTGGCGCGAAAAGATCAAGGTCGACGGGCCGTCGTTGCGGCGCACGGCTGCACCCCAGGCGACGATCGATTCGACGGTATCGCAAGGACGCCAGTTGTCGAGCTGCGGGATCAGGCGCATCGATGAAATGTGCTCGACCGATTGGTGGGTCGGACCGTCTTCGCCCAGGCCGATCGAATCGTGGGTGAACACGAAGATCGAACGCAACTTCATTAATGCCGCCATGCGCAAGGCATTGCGGCTGTAATCGGAGAAGGTCAGGAAGGTGGCGCCGAAAGGAATGAAGCCGCCATGCAGCACCACGCCGTTCATGATCGCGCTCATGCCGAATTCGCGCACGCCATAATTGATATGGTTGCC
>CANFGA010000308.1 GCA_947446335.1 Oxalobacteraceae bacterium
AGGAAAATGACACCGCAATGTCATTTTCATGACACCGAATCAATTTTTCTTGGGACGACCGGTCTTCAGCTGAGGCAAGGCCACCAGCACGGTTTTCAGCGTCACCAGATCGATCTGGTTGATCAACGCCACGCCGATGCGCAGCAATTCGCTTTTCTTGATCTCGAAACCGGCTTTCAGGCACGCTTTTTTCACCTGCCCCAGCACCGCATATTCTTGCTCTGGCATCGTGAAGCTATCGCGCACCAGCTTCGGCTTGCGCGCCTTTTCGCGCGCGTCGATGTCGATCACGGCCGCGCTGCGCGCTTTGGCTGCAGCCGGTTTCACTGCCGCGGCCTTGGCGACTGGCTTGACTGTGGCTGGCTTGGAGGCAACTGGCTTGACTGCTGCTGGCTCGGCGGCGGCCGGCTTGACTGCTGCGGCCTTGGCAGCTGGCTTGACTGCCGGCTTGACTGCCGGCTTGACTGCCGCTGCCTTGGCGGCGACTGGCTTGACTGCTGCGGCCTTGGCGGCAGCCGGCTTCACTGCCGCCGCTTTTACTGCGACCGGCGTCCCGGCGACCGGCGTCCCGGCGACCGGCTTCGCTGCAGCGGCCTTGACTGCGGCTGCGCTCTGAACGCTCGCTGTCGTCGGGAACAGTGTGGTTGGGACGCTGGCCGAAGCCGGCTGCGAAGAAGTCTTGCCTGGAGTTGCTTTGCGCATCATGATTCCGTGTTTTTAAATAGTATAAACAATATATCTCATTTTTTTGAATCATGCTTGAGTAATATTACGGCAGCATGCCGTTACTCGACATTGGCCCTGATGCTGAAATCGATGCCCACCTCATCCCACAACTCCTGTTCCTTTTCCATCCAGTACGATACCGTCGGATGATGCACCACCCACTCGCGCTTGATTTCAAGCTCGATCCGGGTCTTCATCCGCAGCCGCAGTTCGCTGGCCCCGGTTTCTATCCGCGAATGCATGAACAGGATCGCCAGACGCAGCGCCAGCACCGCCTTGGCAAAATCGGGATCGGCTAGCGCATCGGCCACCTTGCGCAAACTGCCCTTTTGCGCCACGATCAGGCGGCTCATCAGTTTCTGTTCGCGCGTCGTGAATCCGGGCAAATCGGCATTCTCTATCATGTAGGCAGCGTGCTTGTGATAGCCCGTTTGCGATACCGCCAGCCCCACTTCATGCAGCAATGCACCCCAGCGCAGATACTTGGTGTGGCCTTCGGCTGCCGGTTTCAGCTGCGCAAACAGGCTCGCTGCATCGTCGGCCACCCGATTGGCGCGCGCTTCATCGACATTGAATTTTTGCAAAAATGTGCGCACCGACTGTTCGCGCCGGTCGCGCTTGGTCGAGCGCAGATACAGATCCCACATCACGCCCATGCGCAAACCGGCCTCGATCGGCGTCATCACCACGATATCGAGTTCGCGCACCAGCGCGATCAGGATCGCCAGCCCGCCGATGATGGTGGCGGCGCGATCGGGGCGCAAGCCGGGCATGTCGATCCGGCTGACATGACCAAACTCGATGAAACGCTGCTGCAGCGCTTCCAGGCTGGGGCCGGACAAGTCGCCTGCTCCCAGGTTGTTTCTGGCGATGATGTCGGCGATCGCGCGGATCGTGCCCGACGAGCCGTAGGCGCTGTTCCAATGCTGCGGATGATAAGGTGGCGCAGCATCTTCAAAATGGCTGCGCGCCGACAGGATCGCGGCCTCGAACGAGGGGCCATCGATATGGCCACCGACAAAAAACGACAGGCTTTGCTTGACCGTGCCCAGGCTGAACGATTCGACCCGCTCGATCTCCAGACCGTGCCCCAGGATCAGTTCGGTCGAACCGCCGCCGATGTCCATCACCAGGCGCCGCTCGCCGGGATCGGCCAGCGCATTGGCCACGCCCATGTAAATCAAACGCCCTTCTTCCTCGCCAGAGATGATCTCGATCGGATAGCCTATCGCCAGTTCTGCCGCCGGCAGGAACTGCGTCGCGTTGGTGGCCACCCGCATCGTCGAGGTGGCCACCACCCGCACCGCCTCCAGCGGATAGGCCGCCAGCGCGAGACGAAAATTCTTCAGGCAATTGAGCGCAGCCTGCATCGCTTCTTCGGTCAGGTTGCCATTGGCGTCGAGGCCGGCGGCCAGGCGGATCGGCTCGCGCATGCTTTTGAGCACGCGGATGACCTCGCCGTCATGGCGCCCGACGTGCAGGCGAAAACTGTTCGATCCCAGATCAACTGCTGCGTACATACCAACATCTCCTCTTTTTTATCACTGGAAAAAATTTGCTATAAAAAACCCACTACCATACGCGCCGCAGATGACAGTTCGATGACATGCATCGGCATGGCAAACCATGGTCGGAGTCGGACAAGGAAGAGCCGATGGCAAGGCGCAGTATATTCCGCCACGCACGACAGCGCCGATATTCCGGTGCGCGGGTGTATGCTGATCCATCCGAACCATCGAGCTACTCTTCATGCCCGCACCGACCGAATTGAATCTTGCATTGGTGCATACCAGGGGCGATCGCCGCTCGCTGGAATTTTCACCCGGCATGATACAGAGCGAAATGCTGCTATCGCAACCGGATCGGCTGGTGCTCGATTATGCGCGCGCGATGATGTGCTTCACCTTGTTCAAGCCGCGCCCGCATCACATCGTCATGGTGGGACTGGGCGGCGGTTCGCTGGTCAAGTTTTGCCATCGCCACTTGCCCGATGCCCGCATCACGGTGCTGGAGTTGCGCGCCGACGTGATTGCATTGCGCCAGCAATTCATGATTCCGCCCGACGATTGGCGCCTGCAGATCATCCATGCCGATGCGGCCCACTATCTGCAGCACATCCCTGCCAGCGTCGACGTGCTGCTGGTCGACGGCTTCGATGAGACCGGCTTGCCACCGGCGCTGTGCAGCCCGCGCTTCTATGCAGACTGCAGCCGTGCGCTGCGCGACGACGGCGTACTGGTGGCCAATATTTTCGCTTATGACACCCGCTATGCCGCAGTGCTGCATCGCCTGGGCGTGAGCTTTGGCGAGCGCGTTTGCGCCTTCAACGGCATCGCCGGCAACAATCACATCTTCTTTGCGGTCAACGGATCGGCACCGACGCAGGCGCTACAGATGCAGCGCCGCGTCGCGCGCTGGAACGGGCTGGGCTTGCCATTCTTGAACAGGATGCTGGCGCGCCTGGTGGTGCGCCGGCTCAGCCGGCAAAGTTGAAACGGCGAAGCTGAACTGTCACCTTCAGGCGCTGTGGCGGCGCTGCACCAGCGTCTTTTGACGCGCGTGGCGACGCAACTTGGCTTGCTCGAAGCGCGCCTTTTGCTCGTCGCTGATCAAGTCGAGCGACGGCACGGCCACCGGCTTGCCACTGGCATCAACCGCCACCATCGTGAAATAACAGCTATTCGCATGGCGCACCAGGCGTTGCTGGATGTTTTCCGTGACGACCCGGATCCCCACTTCCATCGACGTGGTGCCGGTGTAATTGACCGAAGCGAGAAAAGAGACGAGTTCGCCGACATGAATCGGCTGCAAGAACAGCACTTGATCGACCGACAGCGTGACAACATAACTGCCCGAATACCGGCTGGCACAGGCATAAGCGACGCTGTCGAGATATTTCAAGATCGTGCCACCGTGCACATTGCCAGAGAAATTGGCCATGTCGGGCGTCATCAGAACGGTCATGGTCAGCTCGTGCGCCGACCAGATCATGGGTTGTTCCACGTCTTGCTCCTGTCAAGGTAGGGATGGGTTCGAAGATGAATCACGATTGTTGATCGCGAAAGTTGATCGCGAGAATGGGTCGCGAAAGCAGCGCACCGGCGCTACTCTCGAAGGCATTTCAATGCCCCTGCAGATCCATGTCGGCCAGCGATTCGCGGCCTTTTTCAGTGATGTCGTAGCCCGCGTCGGGGCTGCGCGCAACGATGTGCGCTTTCTTGCCCAGAAAATAGGCGATGTCCGGCGCCAACACCGACAGCGGATCGGTCGCCACTGCGCGCAAGCCCTGTATGCAGCGCCGCACGAACAGCACTTGCTGCGCCTTGTCGGTGATCGACAGCCGGCCATCCCTGGCATAGCTGACCAGCTTCAAGCCTGACAGGCGCTTGCTGTTGCGCGCCACGCAAGCGCTGACGCGCTCGGTCTTGATGCCGCGCGCTATCTGCTCGAGCGCGTCGAATTCATCTGTTGTTAATTTTTCGTTCTTCATGACCGTTTTCCATAAAAGGCTGAACTTCCGTTTCGGCCATCATGGTACGCGCCCGGCAGCGCAACGGCAACAGGCAAACTCCAGTGCGCAAGGGAGCGACTGCGGCCACGGCCGCAGGACGCCTAACCTGTTGCACCCACTGTCAGAGGACCAGGCTCACCCGGGCGACGGTGGCGCTGGCAATTCACGCGACACAGAACCCCGGCTCAACCCGGCCTTTTACACCGCTTACACCAGCCAGATCAGCGCGGCGGCAGCGATGCCGACAGCGGCAAAGAGGGCAGCAAACAGCCATAGCCGTTTTGTCTGAACGGGCGAGAGGCGCCCACCGAGGTAGATTCTGTTATGCAAAGGACTGCCCATGATACCCTCAAAAAAAGCGTATTGATCCAAACCATATTATAGAAAAATATTACCCCCACTCACTGCCAGCAATGCAGATACCGTGTTTTTTGTTAGTATTTCGCAACAACATCGATCGAGCAACTTGTCTTTGCCGGCCATCAGGTTCGCGGCTGAAAATGGATGACGCGAACGGC
>CANFGA010000309.1 GCA_947446335.1 Oxalobacteraceae bacterium
CATCTTCGTAAGCCGGGATCTGGCTGTTGGCGGGCAAGCCGAGCGCCTTGACCAGTTCCGCTGCAAAGCGGGTCGCTTCGTCGCTGCCATAGCCATCGTCTTGCGCCTCGTCGGAAAACAAGGCCGCATCCAGCCACATCGGCTGGCCGTCGATGCGCCAGAAAATGTTCAAGGCCCAGCGCGGCAATGGCTCGCCCGGATACCACTTGCCCTGGCCGTAATGCAACATGCCGCCCGGCGCAAAATGGTTTTTCAGGCGGTGCATCAACTGCCCCGCCAGTTCGCGTTTCTTGTCGCCGTGCGCCAGCGTGTTCCACTGATCGCCATCCATGTCATCGATCGACACGAAGGTCGGCTCGCCGCCTTGGGTCAGGCGCACATCGTTGCGCTTCAAATCGAGATCGACTTGCTGGCCGAGCAAATTTATTTTTTGCCAATCCGCTTCGGTGTAAGGCTTGGTCACGCGCGGATCTTCATGGATGCGCGTGATCGTCATTTCGTGGAAAAAGGTGACTTCGGCCTTGTCGGTATAGCCGCTGACCGGCGCTGCCGACGATGGCATCGCGGTGCACGCGAGCGGAATGTGACCTTCGCTGGCCAGCATGCCCGAGGTCGGATCCAAACCGATCCAGCCCGCGCCAGGGATATAGACCTCGGTCCACGCATGCAAGTCGGTGAAATCGGCTTCCGGACCGCTCGGTCCATCGAGCGCAGCCTGGTCGGCGCGCAACTGGATCAGGTAACCGGACACGAAGCGCGCGGCCAAGCCCATCTCGCGCAAGATCTGCACCAGCAGCCAACCGGTGTCGCGGCACGAGCCCGAGCGGTTGGTCAGCGTTTCCTCGGGTGTTTGCACGCCCGGCTCCATCCGCAACAGATAGCCGATGTCGCCTTGCAGGCGCTGGTTGATGGCGACCAGGAAGTCGTTGGTCGCCAGATTCTTGCTCACCAGATCGCGCCGAGCCTCTGCCACCCAGGCAGTGAGCAACGGGCCCGGCTTTTCGGTCTGCAGATAGGCACCCAATTCGATCGTGAGCTGCTCGGGATAGGCGAACGGGAAATGTTCGGCGTATTTTTCGACAAAAAAATCGAACGGGTTGATGACCGTCATGTCGGCCACCAGATCGACCGTAAACTCGAGCACGTCGGCTTTTTCCTGAAATACGAAACGACCGATGTAATTGCCGTACGGATCTTGCTGCCAATTGATAAAATGATCTGTCGGCGTCACGCTGAGCGAATAGGACAGGATCGGAGTACGTGCATGAGGCGCTGGGCGCAGGCGTACTTCATGTGGCGACAAGGTCACCAGTCTATCGTAGTGATAACTGGTTTTATGGTGTAGCGCGACACGGATAGCCATGGATGGTGCCTTTCAATGAATGTTGGCGCTAGCGAGTGCCGCCAGGCTGTAACGATGACAAAAAGCATAAGCATGATTCGTACCTGCTACCTGCTGCAACGCTTTCAACGAGCTGGCACGTTTCTTGATACGATGTCATGCAGATAGTACAATATTGCTCACATGGAGGAAGCGCCAATTATGCCAAACTTTTTCGATGAAATGTATTCCGACGACAACAAGGTGCGTCCGCACTACCGTGAGTTCGATGCCTGGCTATCACGCCAACCGCCGCATGTGATTGAACAAAAACGCGCCGAAGCCGAACTGATCTTTCGACGCGTCGGCATCACCTTTGCCGTCTATGGCGACAATGCAGGCAAGGAACGCCTGATCCCGTTCGATATCATCCCGCGCGTGATCGATGCACCAGAATGGACGCACATGCAGGCCGGATTGGTGCAACGCGTCACGGCACTCAATCTGTTCTTGCACGATATTTATCACGACCAGCACATCTTGAAGGCGGGCATCATTCCGCGCGAACAGATCCTGAACAATGCCCAGTACCGCCCTGCGATGCAAGGTGTCAAGGTCGTCTCGGACATCTACGCGCATATCGCCGGGGTCGACATCGTGCGCGCCGGCGCCGGCGAATTCTATGTACTGGAAGACAATTTACGCGTGCCATCGGGCGTTTCTTACATGCTGGAAGACCGCAAGATGATGATGCGGCTGTTTCCAGACCTGTTTGCACGCCATCGGATCGCACCGGTCGAGCATTATCCCGACTTGCTGCTGGAAAACCTGCGCTCGGTCGCACCGCAGGGTATCGACGACCCGACGGTGGTCGTGATGACACCCGGGATGTACAACTCGGCGTACTTCGAGCACGCGTTCCTGGCGCAGCAAATGGGCGTGGCTCTGGTACAAGGTCAGGACATGTTTGTCTCTGACAATACCGTCTTCATGCGCACCACGCGCGGACCGAAACGGGTCGACGTGATCTACCGCCGCATCGACGACGATTACCTCGATCCGCGCGCCTTCCGCCCCGACTCCACGCTGGGCGTGCCGGGCTTGCTGGAAGCTTACCGGGCCGGCCGCGTCAACCTGGCCAATGCGATCGGCACCGGCGTGGCCGATGACAAATCGATCTACCCGTATGTGCCCGACATGATCCGCTTCTACCTGGCAGAGCAACCGATACTGAACAACGTGCCGACCTATCAATGCAGGAAGAAGGAAGACCTCGAGTACACGCTGGCGAACTTGCCCAAGCTGGTGGTGAAGGAAGTGCATGGCTCGGGCGGCTACGGCATGCTGGTCGGCCCGGCTTCGACCAAGGCTGAAATCGAAGCCTTCCGGCAACGCATCATCGCCAAGCCCGATGGCTACATTTCGCAACCGACACTGGCGCTGTCAGCCTGTCCAACCTACGTCGATTCCGGCATCGCACCGCGCCACATCGATCTGCGCCCGTTCGTACTGTCAGGCAAGACTGTCTCGATGGTGCCCGGCGGACTGACCCGGGTTGCATTGGAAGACGGCTCGCTGGTCGTCAATTCATCGCAAGGCGGCGGCACAAAAGATACCTGGATACTGGAGAAAGAACCATGCTGAGCCGTACCGCAGATCACCTGTTCTGGATGGCCCGCTACACCGAACGCGCCGAAAACACGGCCCGCATGCTCGATGTACGGTTGCAAAATGCGTTGATGCCGCAAACTGCGGCAGCGATCGAAAAAGGATGGCGCGCACTACTCGGCATTTCCGAACTGGAACAAGCATTCGATGCCAAATACGACGTGCTGACGCAAGCTGCCGTCATCGATTTCATGGTGCGCGACCCGGATAATCCATCGTCGATCGCAAGTTGCCTGACGGCAGCGCGCGAAAATGCCCGGGCCGTGCGCGGCACCTTGACCACCGAGGTATGGGAAACCGAAAATGCCACCTGGATCGAATTGCAACAGCAACTCGCCGGCGACAAGCTCGACAACAGCCCGTCGCGCTTCTTCGAATGGGTCAAGTACCGCTCCCACTTGTCGCGCGGCGTCACGCTGGGCACGATGCTCCAGGATGAAGCGTTCAACTTCATCCGTCTCGGCACATTCCTGGAGCGCGCCGACAATACTGCGCGCCTGTTGGATGTCAAGTTCCTGGCGGCGCACGATGCCAATGAAGCGGGCACCCAGCCCGATTTCTATTACTGGGCAGCCCTGTTGCGCTCGGTATCGGCGTTCGAAATCTATCGCAAGGTGTATCGCGATGTCATCACGCCGGCCCGTGTGGCCGAACTGTTGATGCTCAAGGCTAACATGCCGCGCTCGCTGGTCGCCTGCATGGCCGAGGTCGTCGCCAACTTGAAGCAAGTGAGCAATGATCTGTCGCACGATACCGAGCGCTTTGCCGGAAAACTGCACGCCGAACTGCAGTTTGCCCGCATCGAAGATATCCTCGAAGAAGGCTTGCATGACTATCTGGTGCGGTTCCTGGAATGCATCAGCGAACTGGGCAACCGGGTGAGTTCAGACTTCCTGGTACCGGCGGAACTGGAAAGCGCACAGGAAACGACGCCAGAAACGACGCCAGAAACAGCGCCGGAAGCAGAGCCAGAGATGGTGCAGGAAGCAACGCAAAAAACTGCAACAAGCACCCAGACGCAGGTGCAAAAGAGCACAACTGTGCCAGACTGACGCGCCAGTGGCCCGAGTTGGTGCGGCGCGCACGCACCAACATGAGTCAGATACAATTAATTGCTACTTAAACAATGCACTTATTTGGAGCGCAGCGCACTTAAAAAGTGCGCTGCTTTTCTGGCAAATCCCTCGCAACCCCATGCGTATCCATCGTAATGGATTGATGCATCGACGGTTTCAAGGCTGTCTCGACTATCATGCTGGGTCATCCAAAAAAAACAAATCCAGCATCAGCTGCATTTTTTGAAATTCCGGGCATGCCACTGGCTGCCAACATCATGGGAGAATTGCCTTGAAAGTGATCGTCTTGGGTTCGGGTATCATCGGCACCAGTTCAGCATGGTTCTTGAACAAGGCTGGCCATGACGTGACAGTGCTCGAAAGACAACCGGGCGCCGCACAGGAAACCAGTTTTGCCAACGGTTGTCAGATTTCGGTATCGCACGCCGAGCCATGGGCCAATCCCGCCGCGCCTTGGAAAGTGTTGAAATGGCTGGGCCAGGAAGATGCACCGCTGCTGTATCGATTCCGGCCCGAATGGCTGCAATGGAAATGGGCGTTCAATTTCTTGCGCGAATGCACGCCAGCGCGCACTGCCGACAACATCCGCCAGATCGTCGCGCTGTGCGAATACAGCCGCCTGACGCTGCAAGACGTGCGCCAGGAAACCGGCATCGCTTACGATTGCGAAACGCGCGGCATTTTGCA
>CANFGA010000310.1 GCA_947446335.1 Oxalobacteraceae bacterium
AACATGCTCCGGTCCATTCTGTTGCCGCGCATCTTGCTGGGCATGGAGCAGCAATTGCGGCGCGACAGCGCCAATAACAATGATTATCTGTACGAGACCTTGCGGGTCTATCTGATGCTGGGCCAGCGCACCCATTTCGATCCGATGTCGGTCCAGGCCTGGCTCGATCATGACTGGGCGCGCAATCTGAAGCAGGCCAGCCCATTGCAAAAACAGGCGCTGGGCGGGCATGCGGCAGCGCTGCTGGAGCAATTTGGCGAGATGGCGGACGCGCCGCGCCTCAATGCCGCGCTGGTCGACGAGACGCGTTTGACGCTCGCTGGCATGCCGTTGCAGCAGCGCATCTATAACCGCTTGAAGCGCGAATTATTGAGAAGCAAGTTGCCTGAATTTACCGTCAGTAATGAAGCCGGCCGCGATGCCTCGCGGGTGCTGGTGCGACGCAGCGGCGAACCGTTGACGCGCGGCATCAACGGCTTGTTTACGGTGGCCGGATACCGGAAATTTCTGGATCAGAATGCGCAAGCGATCATCGATGTCGCCAAGGATGGCTGGGTGCTGGGGCAGCAAGAGGCGGTTGGCGTTGGCGGCGCCGGACAAATCCAGGCTGCGGTGCTGCAACTGTATTTCAATGACTATATCGCGCAATGGGATGGCCTGCTGCTCGATGTGGCGGTGGCACCGTTTTCATCGCTCGACCAGGGCGCGGGCATCTTGACGGTGCTCTCAAGCCCGGACTCGCCGCTGCGCAAGTTCTTGCTGGCGGCCGCCAGGGAAACTGCGCTGGCGGGCAAGGAAAAGCCGGGACTGGCATCGGTCGGCGATGCCGTCAAGGACAAGCTCGCTTCGTACAAGAATCAACTGGAAAACGCGATCGGGGCCAATGCCGAGGAAGCGCTGCCTGCAGCCAAGCCGGTCAATCCGGTCGATCTCCATTTCGAGGATTTGCACCGCGCCGCAGGCAAGGAGGGCGCACCGCTGGATGTGACGCTGGCCATGCTCAAGGATGTGGCGCTCTATCTCGATGCCTCTGCGGCAGCCAAGCGCGGCGGCACGCCGGCACCCGGGATTGATGCGCTCACGAAGCTCAAGCGCGAGGCGCAGAGCGCGCCGGCGCCGCTGGCGGCGATGCTGCTCGCCATCGATGGCAGTGCCGCCGGGCTCACTTCGGGCAGCGAGCGCGAGCGCCTTAATTCGCTCTGGGGCGGCAGCGGCGGGCAATTTTGCAATGCGGCGATCGCCGGCAGATATCCATTGCTGCGCAGTGCCAGCCGTGAAGTGACGCTGGAGGATTTCGGCAAGTTCTTCGCTCCCGGTGGCTTGATGGATGACTTTTTCCAGAAAAACCTGCTCCAGCATGTCGACATGGGCGGCGCTCAATGGCGCTGGCGCACCACGGTGCCGGCGCTGGGCATGTCGCAAGAGGTGCTCGACAGCTTTCAGCGCGCAGCAAAGATACGCGATGCCTTTTTTGGCGGCGGCGGCCGGCAGCCATCGATCCGCTTCGATCTGAAGCCGTTGACCATCGATGCCGGCTTGAGCAAGCTGACGCTCGACATCGATGGCCAGCAACTCGTCCATGTGCCCGATGCGGCGCCGCGCTCGACCTCGTTTCAGTTGCCTAGCGGCAAAGGTAATGGTCAGGTCCATTTCGAGATCACACCGCCGGGCCGCTCGGAGCTGCGCACCGACGGCAGCTGGGCCTGGTTTCGGATGATCGACAAGGGCACGCTGGAAGCGGGTCCGCAAAGCGAGCGCTACACATTGCGCTTCGATTTCGACGGCAGGAAGGCGGCGTTTGCAATGACCGCCAGCAGCGTGATCAATCCATTTCGCAGCGACATGCTGGCGCAATTTCGCTGCGCCAGCATGTCGCCATGAACCGCGTGCCATGAGCGCGGGCGCGCCGGGATTTTTTGGCAAGGTCCGCAGCCAAGGCGATTTTGTGTCGCGCCGCTTGCCGCCGCCGGTGGCGAGACTATGGGATGACTGGCTGCAAGCGAGCATCGTGGCCAGTCGGCAGGCGCTGGGCGCGGGCTGGCTGCCGGCGTATCTGACTAGCCCGGTCTGGCGCTTTGCCTTGTCTTGCGGCGTCGTGGACGGCGATGTCTGGGCCGGCGTCTTGATGCCCAGCGTCGACCGGGTAGGGCGCTACTTTCCATTGATGATGGCGATGACGCTAGTGCCGCAGGCTGGCATGTTCGATGTGATCGATCACGGCCAGCGCTGGCACGAGGCACTGGAAGCGCTGGCATTGTCTGCGCTGGACGAGGATTTTCAGCTCGCCAGGTTCGATGCGCCTTTGCCGGTCAAGCTCGATCTGCCTGGGCTGGCGCAAGCGCGTGCGTCGCCCGCTTCCCAGGTCGATGTCGGCGCGAGCGGACCAGGCTGCGCGCCGCAAGGTCAATGGCGGTTTCCCGTCGCCGGCCTCGATAGCCTCAATTCAGCGCTGCCGGGGCGCGATATCCGGCCCGACTTGCTGGCCGGGCACAGCCTGTGGTGGACCGATGGTTCATCCAAGATCGCGCCATCGCTGCTGTTGTGCCCTGGCTTGCCGCAGCCATCGTCGTTTGCCGCGCTGCTCGATGGCTGCTGGCGCCAGCATGGATGGCAGATGCCTGCGCCCTAATGCACTGCAGCATCGCACAGCAGCAGCAGCGCGGTGATATTGTCGCGGCTGCCGTGCTGCTTGGCCAATGCAATCAGGTCTTCGCAAGCTTGCTGCAAGCGATCCGCGCCGGCATGTTGCATGATGTCTTCGATCGCCGCATGGGGCACCTTGCCATGCAAGCCGTCGCTGCAGAGCAGGTACAGGTCGCCCGTTTGGTAGAGGTGCGAGCGGACATCTGGCTTGACCGTGGCGCTAGGTCCTATCGCCTGCAGCAATAAATTTCCTGCTGGCAAATTGTCGACCTGGCCCGCCTCAATCGCTTGCTGGTACAGCGTTTGGTCGCGCGTGAGCATCTCCAGTTTGCCATCGCGGTAGCGGTATAGCCGGCTGTCGCCGACGTGGAACACGACCAGTCTGCCGCGGTCCATGTATTGCCAGAACCCGGTCAGCGTGGTGCCCATGCCGCAACCCTCGCCATAGCAATCGGCCAGATTTTTCTCGTGTAACCGGGCATTGGCAAGTTCCACCGCATCGAACAGCATCATGACCGCCGGCATCGTCCGGTCGGACCAGGTGGCGTCCGGGTCATAGCTGGGCAGGGCTGCTGGGATCTCGGCGCGGCTGGCGGCGATGAAGGAGCGGATATGATCGCGCACCGCGATGATCGCGCTGGCGCTGGCGATCTCTCCACCGTCGTGGCCGCCCATGCCGTCGGCCACGACGACCAGGCCCGATTCCTGATCGATCAGGAAATTGTCTTCATTCGATTTGCGCACCAAGCCGACATCGGTCAGACCGAAGGCGGTCCCGAGCGGCAAGCGGTGGTAAGTGCTGGGGGATAATTGCTTGCTCAACATGGCTCCCGGTGATCGACGATGTGAGTGCGCAGCCACATGCGCGAACTGGCCTTGAACAGGGTGTTTCAACACGCATTCCATTATACAATTAGATAATAATTTTGCAATATATTCCAGCTTCAGCCAACGCTGAATCGGCCAGCATCGGAGATGCCAATTGCCCGCCATCTTGCTTGGGGACTGTGGCCCCGATGGCCGGCTGCGCTAGGTGACTACAGCGCCCGGTATCGTCAACGCCGACAGGATGCCGCGCAGAATATCTTGCGGTGGCGGCGGGCAGCCGGGAACCGTCAGATCGACTGCGATCACGTTCGAGACCTGGCCGCAGCTGGCATAACTGTTGCCGAATATGCCGCCATTGCAGGCGCATTCGCCGATCGCGACCACCAGTTTCGGGTCCGGCATCGCGTCAAAGGCGAGTTTCAGCGCCGCTTCCATGTTCTTGCTGACCGGGCCGGTGACCAGCAGCATGTCGGCGTGGCGCGGGCTGGCGACAAACTTGATGCCCAGCCCTTCAATATTGTAATAAGGATTGCCCAGCGCCTGGATTTCGAGTTCGCAGGCATTGCACGAGCCGGCATCGACGACGCGGATGCAGAGCGCGCGCCCGAGGGTGGCGAGGATCTGCTGCTGCAGCTGGTCGTTGCCGCTGTGCCACTCGTCGGTCACTGCTGGCAGCGCCTGGTCCGGGGTACCGGTGCGCACGATCTGTTTCAAAATTTTCCACATCAGAGGTCCGCTCCCGCATAGCTGAGGCCAAACGATTTGTTAATCAATGGAAAATCAGGGACGATGTTTTCCATGATCGCATGTTGCAGCGCCGGCCAGTTGTGCCACGATGGATCGTGACAGTGACAGCGCAGGATCGCGCCTTGCGCATCGGTTTCGAGCGCCACGAAGACCGCTCCGCGAAAGCCCTCGACCCAGCCGGTGCCCAGTTTGCCGTTCGCCATCGGCAGCGTGGCTGGCGCCGCTGCAGCGGGCAAGGTGCGCACGATCTCGCGCAGCAAGCGCAGCGCCTCAAAGATTTCATCGAAGCGCACGGCAACTCGCGCCGCGACATCGCCACCTTGCCGGGTCGCCATAGCGACGCCGAGCGTGGCGTAGGGGCCCAGCACCTGGCCTGCGCGCGCATCCCAGGCTTGGCCGCTGGCGCGCCCGACCAGCCCGCACAGCCCCAGCTTGGCAGCGAGTTTCGGCGTCACGCGCCCGGCGCCGATGAAGCGATCCTGCAAGCCGCTGTGGCCGTCATAGATTTGCCGCAGCGCCTCCACTTC
>CANFGA010000311.1 GCA_947446335.1 Oxalobacteraceae bacterium
GCCACTTCCACCAGCGCCTCGCGCACCTGATCGAATTGCCCGCGCAAGAAGGCGGCGATCTTGTTTTGCGTGCTTTCCAGGTGCGGAATGTTGGAATGGTCGGAGTGGGGGATGGTTTCGTCGAGCTCCAGTTTGACCAGTTTGGCCACCAGCAAATCGGTATGCGAGTGCGGGACGACGATGTCTTGCGCGGCGCGCAATACGTAGGTGGGTGCGGTCAGCAAGGTAGCGTATTTGATCGATTCGAACTTGTGACGCAAGATGAAGCCGATCGGCATGGCGCGAAAACGCTTGCGGGCAATCGCGAGTATCGAATCGTAAGGGGTGATCAAGACCAGCGAATGGACCGGGCGTTTCATCGCGACCTGAATCGCGACGCCCGAGCCGAGGCTGCGCCCGACCACGGCAATTTTGCTCGGATCGACATGGCCGCGCTGGGACAGCCAGTCGAACAGCATGCGCGCATCGTCGACGATGTGCTGCTCGCCGGGGATGCCTTGCGACTTGCCGTAACCACGGTAGTTGACGGCCAGCACGGTCATGCCGGGGAACATGCGTTCGGCGTCGAGCGCGATCCACGACACATCTTCCGAGCGGCCGCCAAAATAGATCACGGCGGCGCCCGGTTCGATGCTCTGCGGGGTCATCAGCCAGCCCGACAGGCGGGTGCCGTCCTTGGCGCGCAGCGCGATGGCGCGGGTGCGGTGACCCTTGCTGCGCAAGCCGGGAAGCTTGCGCTTGAAGCCGGGGTTGAAGACCAGTTTGCGTTGATTGGCGCCGATGGCAGCGGTCAGACCGACCCACAACAGGCCGACAATGCCGGCCACACCGGCGATTTTCTTGGAATTTTTCATTAACTGCAGTCTACCTGCATTTTCAATATGCAACACGACGCAGCGTGCAACCGGGGCAGGGCGCCCCGGTTGTACTTGGTACCTGATGCTTTACGCAGCCAGCGCTTCCAGTTGTTCCTGCAGCCCCAGCCATTCCGTTTCCAGTTGCGCCAGGTCCTTGGTGAAGAAGGTCTGGTCGGCCAGCAGCAGTTTCAGCTTGGCCTTGTTGGCCGCATCGTAGGCGGTCGGCTCGCCCAGCTTGGCGTCGGTTTCCGCTTTCTGGCCGTTGCGCTTGGCGATCTGCACTTCGAGGGTCTTGATCTTTTGTTCGATCGGCTTTTTCAGCGCAGTCAGGCGTTGGCGTTGCTCCGCTTCCTGGCGCTTCAAGTCTTTCTTGTCGACGGTTGGCTCGCTGGTGGCGATCGGGGACGCAACCGGGAAATCGGTCTTGTTTTCGATGCCGGCAGCTGGCAGCACCGAGGTACCTTTGCCCAGCTTGGTCTTGAACAGCCAATCCTTGTAATCGTCCAGATCGCCGTCGAACGGTTGCAATTTGCCGTCGGCCACGATGATGAACTGGTCGGTGGTGGCGCGCAGCAAATGACGATCATGCGAGACGACGACCAGGGTGCCTTCGAACTGGGCCAGCGCCATCGTCAACGCTTCGCGCGTTTCCAAGTCCAGATGGTTGGTCGGTTCATCGAGCAGCAGCAGGTTGGGGCGCTGCCAGACGATCAGGGCCAGTGCCAGACGCGCTTTTTCGCCGCCCGAGAATGGGCGGATCGAGCTTGTCACCATGGTGCCGGGGAAGTTGAAGCCGCCCAGGAAATTGCGCAATTCCTGCTCGCGCACGCCCGGAGCGATCTTGCCCAAGTGCCACAAAGGCGATTCGTCGTGGCGCAGCATTTCAACCTGGTGCTGTGCAAAGTAGCCGATCGACAAGCCCTTGCCGATCACGGCGTCGCCGGTCAACGGGTTCAGCTCGCCGGCGATGGTCTTGATCAGCGTCGATTTGCCGGCCCCGTTCACGCCCAACAGGCCAATGCGCTGGCCGATCTGCAGCGAAAAATTGATCCCGCTGACGATGGTTTTCTGGGTGATGTCGCCCGTTTCCTTGTTCTCGATGTTGTAGCCGGCGTTCACGTCTTCCAGCACCAAGAGCGGATTCGGCGCGCTCAGCGGCTCGCGAAACTCGAACGAGAATTCGGCAGCGGCGCGCAGGGGCGCGAGTTCTTCCATCTTGGCCAGCGCCTTCATCCGGCTCTGGGCTTGGCGCGCTTTCGAGGCCTGGGCCTTGAAGCGGTTGACGAACGATTCCAGATGCGCTCGTTGGCGGGTCTGTTTCTCGAGCGTGCCGGCAGCGAGGATCAACTGCGCATTGCGCTGGCGCTCGAAGCTCGAATAGTTGCCCGAATAGCGCTTCAACTTGCGTTCATCGATGTGGACCACGACGTTGACGACTTCATCGAGGAAGTCGCGGTCATGCGAAATGATGATCAAGGTGCCGGCGTAGCGCTTGAGCCAGTCTTCCAGCCAGATGATCGCGTCCAGATCCAGATGGTTGGTTGGTTCATCGAGCAGCAGCAGGTCGGACGGGCACATCAACGCTTGCGCCAGGTTCAAGCGCATGCGCCAGCCGCCCGAAAAGCTCGCCACCGGTTGCACCATCTGGTCCAGCGAAAAGCCCAGGCCCAGCAGCAATTGTTCGCCGCGCGATTGCACGGTGTACGAATCGGCGTCTGCCAGAGCGCTGTAGATATTGCCGATCGCCAAGCCGTTCTCGGCGGTGGCCGGTTCCGCTTCCAGGCGAGCGAGCTCAGCTTCCAACTTGCGCAGCGTGATATCGCCGTCGATCGCGTAGTCGAGCGCGGCCCGGTCCAGCGCCGGAGTTTCCTGCGCCACGTAAGCCATCCGCCATTTGGCCGGGTAATCGATCTCGCCCTGGTCAGGGTGCAGTTCGCCGCGCAGCAGGCCGAACAGGCTGGACTTGCCGGCGCCGTTGGCACCGATCAGGCCGATCTTGTCGCCTGGATTGAGCGTGACGTCGACTTGCTCGAGCAGGGGTTTGATGCCGCGCATCAGGCTTACTTGTAAGAAACGTATCATTTTTTATGCTTTATTGCCGTGGTGGGGTGAAGAAGACAACCCCGGTGCTGCTGGCGTTGAACTTGCTGATCAGGTTGTTAAATTGTGCTGCGAATGTTGTGATGCAAATTATGTCAATTGCTCGGCGCCGAGCAAAAACACCATGTCGTCGCCGGCGCTCGTCGTCAGCCAGGTCAAGCCCAGCTCGCCGAAGGCCGCTTCGGCAAAGGCGCGCTCGTTGCCGATCTCGATCATCAAGATACCGTCCGGCTTCAGACGCGCTTTGGCTCCGGCGACAATCTTGCGCACCAGATCCATGCCATCGCTGCCGCCATCCAGGGCGATGCGCGGCTCGGCCAAGTATTCCTGCGGCAAGGCCGCCATCGATGCCGAATTCACGTAAGGCGGATTGGCGATGATCAAGTCGTATTTCTTTTCCGGCAAACTGGTGTACAGGTCGGATTCGATCAGGTGCACGCGTGCATCGAGCTTGTAATCGCTCACGTTGCGCTGGGCCACGGCGAGCGCGTCCGAGGAAATGTCGAGCGCATCGACGCTGGCATTCTGGAACGCATCGGCCAGCATGATCGCCAGGCAACCCGAACCGGTGCACAGTTCCAGAATGTCGGTCACTTGCTCCGGATCGGCGACCCATGGCGAGAAATAATCGGGGATCAATTCGGCGATGAACGAGCGCGGCACCAGAGCGCGTTCGTCGACATAGAATTGATACGTGCCCAGCCAGGCCTGATTCGTGATGTAGGCGGCCGGCACCCGGTCCACGCTGCGTCGTTCGATCACGGCCAGCACGGCATCGATTTCTTTCGGCAGCAGGCGCGCATCCAGAAAAGGATCGAGCTTGTCGAGCGGCAGTGCCAGCGTGTGCAGGATCAGGAAAGCGGCTTCATCGAGCGCTTCGGCGCTGCCGTGGCCAAAGAACAGCTTGGCCGTGTTGAAACGGGTGACGGCGTAGCGCAGCAAATCGCGCGGCGTGGTGAAAGGCGTAGGGTTCATCGATTGTTCTCGGTAAAACTGTGTTGTCGGGCTCAGGCATTCCTGGCAGCGTGGGGCAAAGCTGGCGCGCGGTTCGCAACCTCAGCGCAGCAGATGCTCCAGCGTACGGCGATAGATATTCTTCAGCGGATCGATGAAACGCAGTTCGATGTGCTCGTCTATCTTGTGTATGCTGGCATTGGGAGGACCGAATTCTATCACCTGCGGACAGATCTGAGCGATGAAACGGCCATCCGAAGTGCCGCCGGTGGTCGACATCTCCGTCGTTATGCCGGTTTCGTCGAGGATCGCGCGCGTCAAGGCGGCACTGAGTTCGCCGGGCGGGGTCAGGAATGGCAAGCCGTTCAGCGTCCATTTCAAGTCGTATGCGATGTCGTGCTTGTCTAGAATCGCGTGCACGCGCTGTTTCAAGCCGTCGAACGTGCTCGCGGTCGAGAAGCGGAAATTGAAGTCGATCACCAGTTCGCCCGGAATCACGTTCGATGCGCCGGCGCCGCCATGAATGTTCGACATTTGCCATGAGGTCGGCAGATAGTAGTCATTGCCGGCATCCCATTGCTCGGCGACGAGTTCGGCCAGCAGCGGCGCTGCCAGATGAATCGGGTTTTTCGCCAGTTGCGGATAGGCGATATGGCCTTGCACGCCCTTGATGGTCAGTTTGCCCGACAAAGAACCGCGGCGCCCGTTCTTGATCATGTCGCCCAGCAGCGCGCCCGAGGTCGGTTCGCCAACCAGGCAATAATCGATCTGCTCGCCGCGCTCCTTGAGCATCTTGCAAACGATCACGGTGCCATCCAAGGC
>CANFGA010000312.1 GCA_947446335.1 Oxalobacteraceae bacterium
CGCAATCATGGCGATGGTAGAACAGCAGGGCGCCGCGTTCGATGAAATCGGATTTCGCACTGAGCGCCGGGGGCTGGTGGTCAAGGCACTGCGGCGCGGGTACATCATGATCAAGAGCGAAGGGCGCGCTTATTTTTTGAGGAAGAAAATCGATGTTTAAATTCTGGAAAACGTTTTTCTGCTTCTGCTGGCTGCCGATGTATTTTGGCGGCGACTCGGAAAGCGATTCGAGTACGACGACGAATTACAAAATCAGCAATACAGCGACAAGCACAGACAAGCGCAGCGTTGCATCGGATGCGGCGGTGAGTCTGTCGGGCGATGGAAACACGGTGGACCGAAGCACCAACATTCAAACGACCGATTATGGCAGCGTCGGCTCGGCGCTGTCGGGCCTGGGGCAAATGACCGGACAGGCGCTGAATGTGACCGGGTCGGCGGTGAACGGCGCCGTCGGCGCGCTGGCGGGAATCAGTGCTGACAGTCAAAAATCGATTGCCAGCGCCTTTGCTGCGGCGTCGGCGTCGAGCGCAAACAGTATGACCAATTCGGCGGCGGTACTCGGTTTCGCCAGTTCGGCAATCGACAAGACCAATGCCGCGTTCGCTGAAGCGAAAGACAGCGGCGCATCAAAAATAATGACATATGCGATTGCTGCGGTTGCGGCTATTGGAATCGCGTTCGCACTGAAAAGAGCCTAAATGCAAAGCTACCCTTTGGCGCTCTCAAGCGCAATGAATGTGACATCGTTCGCCAATGATGCCGACCATTTCATTTATGAGTCGGGCGTGTCTGCCGGCGACGCGCGCATCATCGTGCGGCCGGAAAACGGCGCCGAAATCATCCTGAAGCCTGGGCAGAGTTTCCGCATTGCGTCGGATGCGTCGCGCTGGTTTGTGAAGTCGTTCGATGGCGTCAGCACGATTGCCGGCGTCATCATCATTGGCAGCGGGGATTTTGTCGATAACGGGATCGTGGGAACGGTGTCCGTTGTTGATGGTGCAAAAATTCGAACGGATGCGGGGGTGGCGTTCCTTATCAGTGCGGATTGCGCCGCGCTTGCTGCAAATATTGCGCTTTCGCAATTGTGGAATCCCGTTGGCAGTGGCAAAAAAATCATTCTTGAGTCGTTCAGTCTAGCAAGTTCAAATACGGTGCAGATCGGTTTTGGCTATTCGGCGCTGCAAGTGGCAACGCTATCGGGTGTCGGCGTGTGCAAGAAATTGGGCGGCGCGGCGTCGGTGATGCAAGCGCGAACGGAAAACGCGTCGGCAACGACGGGCGTTACAAAAATGGGATCTCTTGTGCTGTCTGCTGCGGTAACTACGATGGTATTGAAAGAGCCTATCGTCATCAATCCAGGATTCGGGTTTATCGCGTGGTCGGGTGCTGTAAATACCGATATTCGAGCAATTTATGAGTACTTTGAAGAATCGATTTAATGGACCGGGCAATCATTTTTGCCGCGCTGGCGGTGGGCGTGATGGTCTATTTGGGAAGCCGGGAAAGTGAAAGCGAAGACCCACAAGACGAGGATTTGATTGATATGGCATTGACAAAAATTGACGAAGCGACGGCGGGCGCCGGCCAGGTTGACGGCATGACGACATCAAGCGGCATGCTGTCGATGCTCAAGCGCCGCGAGGCGTTGTCGCTGTCGCGCTACCAGCTTGACGACGGCGGCTACACCTGGGGCTATGGCCATTATTCGCGTTCACCGACTGCGCTGCCGCTGGTGATAACGCGGGACCAGGCCGAAAGCATCTTTGCCGATGACGTGGCAAATCGTGGTGAAAAATGGGTCAAGCTGTACGCGAAAACAGACTTGTATCAATGCGAATTCGATGCGCTGGTGTCGATCGCTTTCAACATGTCGCCGCAGTCCTACAAAAAGTTTGCGAACGAGGTCAACGCCGGCAATGGTATTGACGACATAGCGCAAGCGTCCGTAGGTTGGGTAAAGGCGGTGTACACAAACGGTATTCAAAATCGGCGCAATGCCGAAATGGACGTATTCAATAGCGGGGTCTATTCATGAGTCAACAAAATTCGGACGTGCTGCTGATCGGTGCTGCAGCCGTCTGCTTCTATCTGTACAGCAAGCGTAACCAGGCCGTGGCCGTGGCGAATCGCGCGCGCGTGGCGACGATGCCGGGGAGCGCCGGAACAGGCATGCAGCAGATCGGCATGGCCGCGCTGACCGGTTTCCTGAAATCGATTGCGGCGCCAGGCGTGACGCAAAACAACAGCGCGCAAAGCTATGTGCCCAGCCTGACCAGCGCCGCGAATCTTTCGACCGATTACTATCAATCGGGCACGGTACAGGACGTGGTGCCGGATTGGGGTGGGTTCGACTTCGGAGACATCGCATGACGCAAAGTGACGTGATTTTTATCGGCGCGGCCATCGTCGCGTTTTTCGTGCTGACGAAGAAAAAATCAGTGTCAACGGAAGAAATTGATCCAGACGGCGACGCGGGCGGCTGGCGGTATTTCACTGATGGAACCGCAATTGGTCCAGACGGCGCCTATTACTTCAAGGGAACGAAGGTCTACAGCGCGGGCGGGCTGGAAGGGGCTTCGCCATGAAATCGACAATAAAACTCTATGCGGGCCTGGGGCTGGCGGCAATGATGTTGCTTTGGTACGTCAAGGAAAACGCGAAAAAAATAGCCGGTGAAGTGCCGCAAATCGTCGCCGATGTCGTGGCCGGTGGCGTCGTCGGCATCGGTGAAGTGATCGGCATCCCGGCGACGGATCAGGACGAGTGCGCGCGGGCGATGGCCGAGGGCCGAACGTGGGATGCCTCTTTTGTTTGCCCGATCGGCACGTTTGGAAAATATTTGGTTGGTCAATAATTCAATAAAAACGGGGTAAATAGTTTATGTGGAATCGTTTGAGAGAGCCGTCAACCTGGGCGGCCATCGGTATTTTGATTCAAATTGCGAGGCCGATCATTCCGGCGCAATATCATGACGTTGCAAATTGCGTCAGTGGCCTGGCGGCGGCAGTGGCCGGCGTGACGCCTGAAAATGCGGCGGCACGTTAATCAGTGCAGCAAATCCTTGTTAAAATGCAAATTATTTTAACAGGGGGGAATAAATGAAGACTGCTTTGGGATTTTTTATTGTTTGCGGCATCCTCGGCGCTTTGCCGGTTCATGCGCAGGAGGAGCGCTTGATGGTGCAATGGCGCTGCGCAGATACAGGAAAAGACAGTATGCAATGCGCAATCAGAAACAACAAGTTCGAGGATTCGGGGCTATGTATGGATGTCGTCAAGGTCTGCAAGGATGGTGACCACGTTGTAACGGTTTGTTCGGCGTTGCTCAAGCAGGGCGAGACAGATATAAAAGTGGTTGCCGGATTCCAGCCAAAGATAAGATATTTTTCGCATTGTATGGGCACTGAGTACCGCAACAAGCGTGTGATGCATTAATCACAGGATGGCATGCAGCGCCAGGCGCGCATGCCATGGCCGCGTGGGGCGATCTTTGATCGATTCGAACATGCCGGCCAGCTTCGCGGAGCGCACCTTGCCGGCGACATCATAGCCGCGCACGTAATGCCGAAATGCCCGGGTGTTCAAGTGCAGCGGCGCGACGGCGGCGACCCAATCGTAAAGGTCTGTTTCAGAAATTGGAACTTCGCCGAACAAATCAAGCGGCGGCTGGCGCAGCATGAATGATGGGTAATCGGGTGGTAAATTTAGCGTGCGCTTTTTGGGCTGTCTCATGGGCGTATAATAGCCAGATAGCAGGGTATTTGCTTGTAAGAAATATAAGCAAATTTGCCCTTTGAGCCGTGAAAAGCAATTTGACATAATATAAATTATGCGAAATTAATCGCATATCCAAAATGGCTATTCAAGTCAATATGATCAACGCGTCAGCGCCTATGTTCATTCTTTGCGCTGCAGCGCCTGTATCAATGTTGAAAAGGTCAAATTCAATTGCTTGCCATCCATCGCATGTTCGCTGTCGATGGCGATCACATACGGCAATTCATCGGTGCCCAATGACTCGTGGGTGGCCAACTGGTGTTCCAGCACGCCCAGTCCGGCATCGGAGGCATCGTTTCCATCTCGTTCGCGCTCCAGCACGCGCGCGCGCAGCGTGGCCGGGGTTGCGTGCACGTCGATGATGAAAAATGGCAGACCGAGTTCCTGCGCCAATTGCTGCACTTGGCGGCGCTGGGAGCGCTGCAAGAAGGCAGCGTCGATGATGACCGGCATCCCGGTTGCGGCGATGTCGCGTGCCAATCGGCAAAGGCGCAGATAGGTGGCACCGCTGGCCCTGGCGCCGTAGATTCCCGCTCCCGGTTCGGCTGCGGCACTGTGCGCAGGCGCAATCCGGTGCAAGCGCTTGCGTTCGATGTCCGAGCGCACCTGTACCGCGCCCAGCAGTTCAACCAGATCGCGGCACAGCGTCGATTTGCCGCTGCCGGAAAAGCCATGGGTGATGATGATCGCCGCCCTGGTCGGCAAGATGCTGTCGCTCGCGAAGCGCAGATAGTTTCTTGCTTCAAGCATGGCACCGGCAGCAGCTTGTGCGTCCAGTTGCTTTGCTCGCAACAATGCCACCTTGCAGCGCACCAGCGCGCGCTGCACGCAGTAATAGCGCAACACGACCAGGCCGCGATAATCGCCGCTGAGCTGCAGATACCGGTTCATCAAGCGCGCGGCGAGATCGGCCCTGCCCCTGCAATGCAAATCCATCCAGACAAAAGCCAGATC
>CANFGA010000313.1 GCA_947446335.1 Oxalobacteraceae bacterium
CGATGAATTTCGGTTCCGGCAGCGCCAAGGCGTGGCGCGATATCTGGGGTGCAGGGCAGGGCGTGGGCTTGATGAACGATGTGCCCACGGTGGCCGAGATGGTGGAGCGCTTGACACAGGAATACAATGCCGCGCGGGCGCGCTTGAGCCTCTGAGAAGCCGGGGCTGGCGATGCCAGCCCCGGCTCGAGCCATCGCTGTTACACGCCCATGGCTGCGCCGTCGCTGCGCGGGTCGTGTGCACCTTCGATGCGGCCATCGGCATGGATCACGATCGCACCGGCCTGGCCACCGAGCGGGCTGTTCGACTCGATCGGGCTCATTTCGTGGCCGCGTTTGGCCAGCTCGGCGAACACCTTGGAGCCGGCATCGCGCTCAAGCTTGAGGCTGTCGCGGCTGTCGGAGAACGTGCGACCGAGCAAGAAGCGCGGCCTTGCCAGCGCCTGGATCGGATCGAGCTTGTAGTCCAGCAAACGGGTCAGAACAACGGCCAGGGTTTGCGGCTGGCCGTCGGCGCCCTGGGTGCCATACAGCACATGCGGCTTGCCGTCTTTCAGCGCCATGCCGGGCGTGAGCGTGTAGAACGGGCGCTTGCCCGGTTTCAGCAGATTGGGACTCTTGGGATCGAGGCTGAACGCGGCACCGCGGTTTTGCCACAGGATGCCGGTGTCGCCGACCACCACTCCGCTGCCCCAGTCGAAATACACGCTTTGCAAAATGCTGACGCTGCGTCCTTCTGCATCGGTGGCGCCGATGTAGACCGTGTCGCCGGTCTTGAATACATGTGGCCATGGCATCGCATGTTGCTTGTCGATGGCGGCGGCCTTGCTTGCCAAATGTTTTTTTGACAGCCACAAGTCGACCGATTGCTTGACGAAGTCCGGATCGGCGATGCCGGGCCGGTCGAGAAAGGCCTGCTTCACTGCTTCGACGCACAGGTGATAGTAATCGGCGCTGCCTTCGGCCACCTTGCTGAGGTCGAATTCCCTGAGCACGCCCATGATTTCCAGCGTCGACACGCCCTGTGTCGGCGGCGGCGGTGCCAGCAGCGTGATGCCGCGATAGTCCAGCATGGCTGGCGCCGCTTCCTTGGTCACGGTCTTTTTCAAGTCGGCCGCGGTCAATGGCGATCCTGCTTCGCGCAAGCCCTTGGCGATCATCGCCCCGAGTTCGCCTTCGTAGAAATCGCGCGGACCATTTTTTGCAATCAGCTTCAGACTGCGTGCAAGTTCGGGTTGGCGGAAGATCTCGCCGACCTGGCGCGCTTTTCCATTGGGCATGAAAAGTTTGCCAAAGCCGGGCCAGTTGCCGACATCGTCCTTGCGGAAGTCGTGCCAGAATACTTGCGAGGCGGTGGTCGGAAAGCCGTTTTCGGCATAGCCGATCGCCACATCGAGCAGCGCGGAAAAGCTTTTTCGACCGCCCCAGTGCTTGGTGGAGAATTCGTGCGCCCGGTTCCAGGTATCGACGGTGCAAGCCGAGGTCACGGTCGAGCCGGCGCCGCGCAGTGGAATCTTGCCGCTGTAAGCTGGAGTTTTCGCGGCCGCTTGCCCGATCCCCATCAGCGTGGTCTTGCGACCATCGCGGTCCGCGACGATCCAGACCGCATCGCCGCCGATGCCGCAAAAGTGCGGATAGGTGACCGCAATCACGGCGCCCATCGCAATCGTCGCTTCGATCGCGTTGCCGCCTTCGCGCAACACTTTCAAGCCAGCCTCGCTGGCCAGCGTATGGGGACTGGTCACCATGCCCTTGGTCGAGGTGGCCAGCGTCGACTGCTGGGCAAAAGCCGATGGTGCCTGGGCCAGCGCGACCACGCCGGTGGTGGCGGCCAGCCGGGCCAGGAAGTCACGCCGTGCGGCGCTGTCGGGTGCTGGATCAAGGTGTTTTGTCATTGCTTGCTTTCAAAATGGTCGTGCGGTGATGGTCTTGCGGCAAATCCTTGTTCAAAATTCTTCCCAATCGGTATCGGGCATCTGGCGTCCGGCCGGGGCGACGATGCTTGCCGGGCGTACTGTTGGCACTACGCGCGCGGTAGCACCGGGCATGGCCAGCGCCACCGCGCGTACTGGCGGGGCTTTGTCATCGAGCTTGAAAATGCTGACCACTTGCAACAGATTGCCGGCCTGGTCTTGCATCGATTGGGCCGCTGCCGCCGCCTGTTCCACCAGAGCGGCATTCTGTTGGGTGACCTGGTCCATCTGCGTGATCGCTTGATTGACTTGTTCGATGCCCGAGGTCTGCTCCAGGCTGGCGACCATGATTTCGCCCATGATGTCGGTCACGCGCTTGACGCTGTCGACAACCTCCCCCATCGTGGCGCCGGCTTGATCGACCAGTTGCGTGCCGAGCCCAACTTTGTCGACCGAATCGTCGATCAGTATCTTGATCTCCTTGGCCGCGGCCGCCGAGCGGTGTGCCAGGCTGCGCACTTCCGTCGCCACGACCGCAAAACCGCGACCTTGCTCGCCGGCGCGCGCCGCTTCGACTGCCGCGTTCAACGCCAGAATATTGGTCTGGAACGCAATCCCGTCGATCACGCTGATGATGTCGACGATTCTCTTCGACGATTGGTTGATCGACGCCATAGTGTCGATCACTTGCGACACTACCGCGCCGCCCTTGACGGCAATGGTCGATGCCGACATGGCCAACTGGTTGGCCTGGCGCGCATTGTCGGAGTTTTGCTTGACGGTGCTGGTCAACTCTTCCATCGATGACGCAGTTTCTTCCAGGCTGCCGGCCTGTTGTTCGGTGCGCGCTGACAGGTCGAGGTTGCCGGCGGCGATCTGCATCGAGGCGGTCGCGATGGTGTCGGTTCCCTGCCTTACCTTGGCCACGGTTTCAAACAGGTTGGCATTCATTGTTTTCAGCGCATCGAGCAGTTGACTCAATTCGTCGTTGCCGATCACGGTCACTTCCGACGTCAGGTCGCCCGCAGCCACGGTCTGGGCGATCACTACCGCGTGCCGCAGCGGCCGCGTGATGCTTCTGGTCAGCATCCAGGCGCAGGCCAGGCCGATCGCCGTCGCGATGACGCCGATCGCATACAGCAGCACTTGCAAGCGGTACCCGGCTTGCGCGTTGTCTTGCATGACTTTGGCGGCAGCCTGCTGCTGCAGGATCACCAGGCGATTGATTTCTTCCAGCGCTTGATGGCTGAGCGGCTCGATCGACGTGGCGATGATTTTTCCGGCGCTTTCGGGATCGAAAATGAGCGCCAGACCCGTCACTTGCATGAATGGCTCGACCATTTTCTGGTCCAGTTGCTGGATATTTTCCAGTATTTTTTGTTCTTCCTGGTTCAGTCCGATGGCGCGCAGCTTGTCGTGTGCATCGGCGTAACGCTTGGCTTGCCGCTTGACCTTTTCTTCTTCCCTTTGCGTTGCGCTGACTTCCGATTGCAAGGCGGTATTGCGCATCGCGATGGCGCCGTTCAGCAGTGCATTTTCCATTTCGTTGACCAGTACCGTTTTTGCATTGGCGCTGGCCAGCGTTTTCATCAATTTGTCGGTGCTGCTGGCGTGGGTCACATTGCCAGCCACGACCACGGAAATGAGCATCGCCAATATGAGTGCGAAGCCGATAGCCAGTCTTGCACCGATGCTGAAGTTACGCAAATTCATGTTGACACTTTCACTATTTCTGATTGATGTTATCGATATAATATGAACGGCAGACTCAATGAAAAAGAGAGCCAGCGGCTCTCTTTTTTGAAAGTCGATCGACTATTTTGCGTACGCGCCCGATCCGACCATGATGTCGCCGACCATTTCCGAGTACCCGGTCTTCGATTCGATCGCTTTGGTCTTTGGATTGAGGAACTTGAAATTGCTCTTGCCGCCGCCTTTTTGGGCCGTCTCCAGCAAGACCTGGGTCGAGTAAAGTCCGGTGACATCCTTCAATTCATACAGATTCTTGCCGATCAAGCGCTGGTTGCCGCCGTGTGCGAGGGTGTTGCCTTTCTTGTCGAACACAAAGATGTACAGATCCCGATCGATGAATTCGCCCTTCGGATTGCTGAATGCGGCATAGGCTTTTTCATTGCCGTTGGTCTTGATGTACGCTTTTGCCTTTTGCACCAATGCGATGGCTTCGTCTATCGTGCCGCGTTCGGCAGCGAAGGATGCGGCGTTCAAACCGAGTGCGCACAGAGTAAAAATACTTGTTTTCAGGAACTTGTTCATGATTTTTTCATTTTCCAATGGGTCGAAAAGTGTCGATGCCGGGGCTTCGAGGTTTCGGTGGGCTTGTTTTATGAGCGTTTTTGATGATTGCGGGAACTGGCGCTATCGATGCCGGTTTGTCAATCAGAGTGCGTCGTAATCCAGCATTGCTTTATAAAAAGCAACTAATATTTATTCAAGGCAATTATTCTAGACTCGATTGATCAGTTTTGCAACCAGCGTGGCCCCGCAGCCGATTGCATGCAATGGCTTCCGGGGCGAGATGATGGCTACTTTTTAGCTGACAGGACTGAGTTTTGCCGCAGCGGCATGGCGCGCAGCGATGGCGGCAGAAGGGAGCAGATGAGGGTGTTTTTGATGCTTGATGCCGGTAAATTCCTGGCATTGCGCAGGCCGCGCGCGAATGGGAAGCTGGTCGGCGACCGCCTTGGCGATCGCGCAGGCAGTGACAGGGTCAGCGCTGTGTCAAGTCTTCCGGGTTGATCGCCCACAGGTCCGGCAAGTTGCGCCAGTAGCCATGCACATCCATGCCGAATCC
>CANFGA010000314.1 GCA_947446335.1 Oxalobacteraceae bacterium
GCCTGCGGTCCCGGCATCCAGAACGTGACGCTGGCCAAGGTCATGCTGGAGCGCGCCGGCGCGACCGGTACCAGCGTGGTTGAATTGCCGATCGGCCAGCACATCGGTGCCTTGGTCGCCGGCCAAGTCGATGGCGCTTATACGCTCGAGCCAACGGGCACCATCGGCCGGCTCAACGGCACGACGCGCACCATCGAAGTGGGCGTCGTGGCCAAATACATCCTCGGCGATCCGATGGCGCCGTGGCACGGCGGGTCGGCCAGCCTGACTGGCGAGTTCATCAAAAAATATCCGGAGATTGCAAAGAAATACATTGCGGCCTATACCCGCGGCGTCAATCTGGTGCGCACCAAACCCGATGAAGCGCGTCCCTTCCTGAAGGGCTACACCGCCATCGAAGGAGCGTTGAGCGCCGAAGTGCCGATGTCGGACTACATGTTGTTCAATGAATTCAAGCCTTCCGATATCGCGTATTTCCAGAAATTCTTCGACCTGTTCACCGAGCGCGGCATTTTCTCGGCGCGCCTGCCGATCGAGTCGCTGTTGTACAAGGGATAAACGATGTCTGATAAAGTTACTGCAAACAAGGCTGGCTGGCAAAAACCGCCTGCAAAGCCAGGGGTCAAACCATTGCCAGCGCCGCCCGCGGCAGCATTTGCCTGGCATCGGGCATTGCCTTTCATCGGACCGATCGCCTTGTTCGCGCTCTGGGATCTGGTGGTGCGCCTGGGCTTGATCAAGGTCATTTTGCTGCCTACGCCGGCATCGGCGCTGGTGGAACTGGCGACCGGCCTGGCCGGCGGCGCGCTGCTGACCGATTTTCTGGTCACGCTCATGCGCACGCTGCAGGCATTCCTGATCGCCGCCGTGATCGGCGTGCCGCTCGGCGTACTGCTGGGCAGCAACGAGCGCGCCTACCGCAGCGTCGAATTCCTGATCGATTTCTTTCGCTCGACGCCCTCCTCGGCGCTCATTCCCTTGTTCCTGCTGATGTTCGGCGTGTCCGAATTGAACAAGGTCGCCATCGCCGCATTCGGCGCCCTGCTCATCGTGCTGTTCAATAGCGCGTATGGCGTGATCAACGCCCGCAAGCAGCGCGTGATGGCAGCCAAGGTCATGGGCGCATCGCGCTGGCAAATTTTCAAGGATGTCTTGATCTGGGAAAGCCTGCAACCGACCTTTGTCGGCTTGCGCTCGGCGGTGTCGATGGCGCTGGTGATCGTGATCGTCGCCGAAATGTTCATCGGCTCCGACAGCGGTCTGGGCAACCGGATCATCAATGCGCAACAAGTGCTCAATGTCAAAAGCATGTATGCGGCCATTCTCGCCGCCGGCGCCTTGGGCTATGCACTGAACGTCCTGTTCCTCGTCGCCGAGCGACGCCTTGTCCACTGGAGCGGAAGATGACCATGCGTGTACCAGATCCAACGATTTCCCTCTCGCAACGCGCTGCGCCGTTTGTACCCGGCCCCGTCGGCACCCACATCACGATCCGCGGCTTGACCAAGTATTTTGCCGGCTGGCCGCTGTATGAAGACTTCAATCTCGATATCCCGAAAAACAAGATCGTCTCGATCTTCGGCCCGAACGGCTGCGGCAAATCGACGCTGATCAACATGATCGCCGGCCTGGTGCCGATCGATGCCGGAGAAATCCTGTTCGATGGCAAATCGCTGGCCGATACCAAGATCGGCTACGTGTTCCAGAACTACCGCGAAGCGCTGTTTCCATGGCTGCGCACGATCGACAACATCGCCTATCCGCTGAAACTGGAAGGCAAGTCGAAGGCCCAGATCGCGCAGCGGATGGATGAACTGGTCGCCTCGTTCGACGTGCAATTCGATCTCAACCGCTATCCGTACGAATTGTCGGGCGGGCAGCAGCAAACCGCATCGATCATGCGCGCACTGGCGCCGGGACCGGAAGTGCTGTTTCTGGACGAGCCCTTTTCCGCGCTCGACTTCGAGATGACGCTGTTCATCCGCGAAAAGCTGCAACAAGTCTTCATGCAAACCGGCACCACGATGATGCTGGTCTCGCACGATCTGGAAGAAGCGGTCTATCTGGCCGATGAAATCCTGCTGCTGACCAAGCGCCCGACCCGGGTCGCGGAAATCTTGCCCTACCTTGATGCCAGGCCGCGCACCCTCGATACCTTGTCGGCACCGAGTTTCATCGAAGCCAAGAAACGCAGCCTTGAAATCTTTCAACAGGAAGTGCGTCGTCAGGAGGCGACATCATCATGACCGATCCCATCGCATCGTATGTGCACGCCGCCTTGGCGCTGCAAGGCTACCAGTTTGACGCGGCGCAGCAGGCTGCCATCGTGCTCCAGTTTTCCCGCATCGAAGCCGTCGCGCAAAGCTTTTTGCAGCTGCAATTGCCGCCCGCGCTCGACGCCGCACCGGTGTTTCGGCCATGACGACCTCGGCCACCGACATCGCGCGCGCCATCCGCAGCGGCGCCATCAGCGCAGTCGAGGTATTGAACCGGACCCGCACCCGTATTGCCGCCTTTGATCCGCAGTTGAACTGCTTTACCGCGACGACCTTCGAGCGCGCCAACCGCGAGGCCGCCGCGATCGACGCACTGCGCGCCAGCGGTCAGCCATTGCCGGCGCTGGCCGGCGTGCCGTACGCGGTCAAGAACCTGTTCGATATCGATGCCATCGTCACGCTGGCCGGCGGCAAGGTCAATGAACACAATCTCGCCGCCAGCGCCGATGCAAAGCTGGTCGCCCGCATGCAAGCTGCCGGCGCGGTGCTGGTGGGCGCGCTGAACATGGATGAACACGCGTACGGCTTCACCACCGAAAACACGCACTATGGCGCCACGCGCAATCCGCACGATCTGACGCGCATCGCCGGCGGCTCGTCGGGCGGATCGGCAGCCGCGGTGGCAGCGGGCCTGGTGCCGCTGACGCTCGGTTCGGACACCAACGGCTCGATACGGGTGCCGGCGTCGCTGTGCGGCATCTTCGGCTTGAAACCGACCTACGGCCGCTTGCCGCGCACCGGCAGTTTTCCGTTTGTCGACAGCTTCGACCATCTCGGTCCGTTTGCCGCCAATGTCGCCGATCTGGCCGCCGCCTACGATGCGCTGCAAGGGCCCGATGCGCGTAACCATCCGCGCGACCATGCATGCGCGCAGCACGCTGTCGGCGCTGCCTTGCTGCTGCCGTCCGGAAGACCTTTGCGCATAGGCGTGCTCGGCGGCTGGTTTCACGACTGGGCCGATGCGCAAGCGCGCAGCGCAGTGGAAAGCGTGGCGCAGGCGCTGGGCGCGACGGCAACGGTCGAATTGAAAGGTGCCGAAGCGGCGCGCTCGGCCGCCTTCATCATCAGCGGCGCCGAGGGCGGCGCGCTGCACAGCGCCCGGCTGCGCACCCGGTATGACGAATACGAACCACTGTCGCGCGACCGGCTGGTGGCCGGTAGCCTGATTCCGGCGACCTGGGTGGTGCAAGCGCAACGCGTGCGTCGACAATTTCATCAAGAAGCAATGGCGCTGTTCGAACAATTCGATCTGTTGATCGCAGCGGCAACGCCGGTCAGCGCGCCGTTGATCGGCACTGAAAACTTGCTGATCAACGGCCGCAGCATGCCCGCGCGCGCCAGCATGGGTTTGCTGACCCAGCCCATTTCCTGCATCGGCTTGCCGGTGTGCGCGGTGCCGGTCTGGCCAGCGCTCGACGCTGCAGGCAACTTGCCGATCGGCGTGCAACTGATCGCGGCGCCCTGGCGCGAAGACCTGTGCCTGGCCGCTGCAGCGCAATTGGAGCGCAGCGGTGTTGCAGCTTTCAAGCTGCCGCCAGCCTTCGCCAGCCGGCCTGAGCACGGCTGATTTTTCCAACCGACCAACGAACTTGCCAACGAACTTGCCCATGAGCCGACCAATGAAAATCAATCTCCCCGCAGTTCTGGCTGAAGTGCACGCCGCATTCGATCGCTATGAACAGGCGCTGTGCAGCAATGATGTCGCTGTGCTCGATGAATTGTTCTGGGATTCGCCGCATACGCTGCGCTACGGTGCCGGCGAAAACCTGTATGGCTTTGCGGCGATCCAGGCTTTTCGCAGCGCCCGCTCGCCCGCCGCACTCGCGCGCACGGTGCAGCGCACCGTCATCACCAGCTATGGCGAGACCATGGCCACCGCCAATATCGAATTCCTGCGCGCCGGATCAAGGCCGGGCCGGCAAAGCCAGACCTGGGTCAAGATGGAACAAGGCTGGCGCGTGGTCGCGGCCCATGTCAGCTTGATCGAAGCTTGACATGCGCCAGCATTTCGTACCGCGCCATGCCTGTTGCTGATCCTGGGTTGACAATACGCCAACCTGCATGGCATCGGCACCGACCGATACCGCGGCCCGAAGATAGCAACTGGCTGTGACGGCTCGCGTTTGAAATCGACCATCCCGGCATGTGATGCCGATTTCTGCTCGCGCCGCTTGATGACATCATCCCGGGCAGAACCTATCCGGCACCCGCCCCAGAGTCGCCGGCACCTCAAACTTCCACACCATTTGTTTCCATAAAACAACAATTTTCAGCCACATGGCAGGCCCGGCGTGCTGCGGCCTGCCTTTGCGAGGCATCCCATCGAGTACAGCACGCAACATCCGAACATGTTATTTTTGGATAGATTATGATGCATGCGGCATACCAATTTATTTACTTTTAGAAATATTTTTCCTTTATCATTCCATGGCA